>JAKFVP010000561.1 GCA_021732175.1 Bradyrhizobium sp. | reverse complement strand
TGGCCATCATAGGCGGCGACCGAGGCGGTGTTGATGACGACGCCGCGCTCGCCGGTCGCAAGCGGTTCGAGCTTGGCCATCGCCGCAGTGGCGAGGCGGATCATGTTGAAGGTGCCGTTGAGATTGACCTGGATCACCCGGTCGAAATCGGCGAACGGCATCGGACCGTCCTTGCCGATGACGCGCTTGGCAACGCCGATGCCGGCGCAGTTCACCAGCACGCGCGCCGGGCCATGCGCCTTCTCGGCCGCCGCGACAGCGGCCTCGGCAGAAGCCGCGTCCGCAACGTTGCAGGTGACGGCAACGCCCTTGATCTCGGCGGCGACGCTTTCCGCCAGCTTGGTGTTGAGATCGCAGACCGCGATCTTGGCGCCAAGCGAGGCCAGCTTGCGCGCGGTCGCCGCGCCCAATCCCGATGCGCCCCCAGTGACGATGGCGGCCTGATCCTTCAACTGCATGTCTCTCTCCCTGATGATTCTTGCTTACGCCAGCGCAATGACCTGCGCCGGCACCTGTTCTGAATAGAGCGCCTCGACCAGCGCGGCACGATGCTCCAGCACCGCACGCTGGTTGATCGATCCCTTGTCGGTGACTTCGCCGCGGTCGATCGACAACGGCGTATCGAGCAGCACCGCGCGGGTGATACGAGTCGACGAGCCGGTGGCGGTGGCAAGAAATTTGGCAAAGCGCTCGCGGAAGGCGGCGCGCACCAGCGGATCGGCGGCAACGGCGGCGAGGTCGTCCTGCGGCAGTGTCGGATTGATCAGCCGGCAGCCGTCGAGGTCGAGCACCACAAGCGCGGAAATCTCGTCGCGGTTGATGCCGGCGATGACGGCGTCGCGCACCAGCGGCGCGCAGGCCGCGACAAAGCGCGCTCGCAAGGGACCTACGGAAACCCAAGTGCCGCTGGCGAGCTTGAAATCCTCGCCGATGCGGCCGTCGAAATCGAAACCGGCGTCGAAATTGTCGGGATCGGCCGGCTTGATGGCATCGCCGAGCTTGTAGAAGCCTTCCTCGTCGAAAGCGGCGGCGGTGAGATCGGGCTTGCGCCAATAGCCGGGCATCACGTTCGGCCCCTTGGCGCGGACCTCCAGCTTGCCGTTGTTGGGCAGCAGCTTTGCATCATTGCCCGACACGGGAAGGCCGACATGGCCGGAGCGGCTGGTCTCGGGGGTGACCGACATGAAGAACGGTGCGGTTTCGGTGGTGCCGAGGCCAGTCAGGATCGGCACGCGATAGCCTTTCGCCTGCACCGCGAGTTCATCGAGGCTGTTCCAGACGAACGGCGACAGCGCCGCGCCCGCAAAGAACATCGCATGCAGCCGGCTGAAGAATTTTTCGCGAAGGGCGCGATCGTCGCGCAGATAGGGCAGCAGCGATTCGTAGCCCTTGGGCACGTTGAAATACACCGTCGGCGATATCTCGCGCAGATTCCGCACGGTCTCCTCAATGCCGCCGGGCATCGGCTTGCCCTCGTCGAGATACATCGAGCCGCCATTGTACAGCGTCAGTCCGATATTGTGGTTGCCGCCAAAAGTGTGATTCCACGGCAGCCAGTCGACGATGACGGGCGGCTCGTCCTTCAGGAACGCCAGCGTCTCGCGTAACATTACCTGGTTGGCGCAGATCATGCGCTGGGTGTTGATGACGGCCTTGGGGTTGCCGGTCGAGCCCGAGGTGAGCAGGAATTTTGCGATGGTATCCGGCCCGATCGTGGCGTGCGTCGCGTCGAGCTTCGAATGAATGGGAGTCGCCATCAGATCGGCGAGCGTCGTCACGGTGCGGCCGGGCACCGCGCCGAAGGAAGCCGCGATCTCCGTTCCCTGCGGAACATTCTTCGCCATCGCGGCGGCGAATTTGTCGGCGTCATCGGCGAAGACGAGGCCGGGGGTCAGGAGATCGAGGACGTAGCTGAGCTTGGCGTAGTCCTTGGAGACCAGCGAATAGGGCGGAGACACCGGGCAAAAGGGAATGCCGGCGTACAGCGCGCCGAAGGCCAGCAGCGCATGATCGATAGAATTGCCGGAGAGGATCACGACCGGCCGTTCCGCCGAAAGCCCGCGCGCCAGCAGCGCCGACGCAATGTGCCGGCTCGAGGCCAACAGCTCCGCATAAGTGATCTCGCGCCAGCCGCCGCCCTTGGTGCGCTCGGCCATGAACACGCGGCCGGGTTCGGCGCCGGCCCAATGATGCAGGCGGTCGGTGAGGCGCACGGGATAATCGGCGAGCGGTGCTTTCGGACGCAGATAGATGGTGCCGTCGGCGCGCCGCTCGACATTCACTGCGGGCGTGCCGAAGGAAATCGGGCGCAGCGGATGGCCGGCGGCGCCGCGGCCCGCACCTTGCGAAGCGGATGTGCTTGCCTTTGCGGTCATTTGTCCGGCTTCACCTTGGCGGTCTTGTGCTCCAGGAAGGCGCGGATGCGCCGCTTGGCCTCCTTGTCGCTCTGCGCGACTGTGGCCATCAGCGATTCCATCAGCAGGCCGGTTTGCGGATTGGCTTCCGCGATCAGCGGCAGCGCCTGCAACACGGCGAAATTCGTCAGCGGCGCGTTGGCGGCGACGCGCTCGGCAATTTCCAGCGCCTTGGCCAGCGATCCGCCGGCCTCGGTCAGATATTGCGAGAAGCCGTAAGACTCGCCTTCGGTCGCGGAATAGACGCGCCCGGTCAGCATCATGTCGACCATGCGGGGCACGCCGATCAGCCGCGGCAGCCGCACCGATCCGCCGCCGCCGACGAAGATGCCGCGCTGGCCCTCGGGCAGCGCGAAATAGGCCGAGGGTTCGGCGACGCGGATATGGGCGGCGCAGGCCAGCTCCAGCCCGCCGCCGATCACGGCGCCCTTCAGCGCGGCGATCACAGGCACCCGGCTGTACTGGATGCGGTCGAACACCCGGTGCCACATCTGGGAATGGCGCAGGCCTTCGGTGGCGTCCTGCTCGGTCAGTTCGGAGAGATCGAGGCCGGAGGAGAAATGGTCGCCGATGCCGTGGACCACCACCGCGCCGATGCCGTCGGGAAGGCTGGCGAAGCAGTCGCCGATCGCGAGGATGATGCCGTCATTGAGCGCGTTGCGCTTGGCCGGGCGGTTGAGGCCCACGGTCAGCACCGCGCCCTTCCGCTCGATCTGCAGCAGCTCTCCTTGGCCCGCAGACGGCGCGGGGACGGCGTTTCCCATGGTCTTATTGCTTCCGTTTCAGAATAGTTATATTTTATAACGAATTTGGAGAGAGTCAACAAGGCTGCGGGTGCAACCCTCCCCTGCAAGGGGAGGGTCGACGCGAATGAAATGAGCGGCGGGGCGGGGTCAAAGTCTCTCCGCCCGATCAGTGCAAGTTGACAGACCGTGACCCCGCCCCGTTTCGCATTGCGCTTCGCTTCATGCGAACCGACCCTCCCCTTGCAGGGGAGGGTAAGAGCTACAGCACCTGATGCACGTCGATCACGACCCGGTCCGCGTGGCGGGCGGCGGAGGCGACGAAGATGTGCTCCATCAGCCAGCGGTACTTTTCGGCGCCGGTCTCGAATTTCGGAACGGTGCGGAAATAGATCAGCTTTGGATCGACCGGCTCGCCGCGCTTGAGCTTCTGCAGGAGGTCTACCGGGCCGAAGCGCATGCCCCTGTTCTCGACATAGACCACGGCGCCGTCGTCGGTCTCGAAGGCGTATTTCGCCTCCAGCTCGATCAGCTCGTTCGGACGAATGATCTGGAAGTCGGCGCCGAACGGCAGCACCTTGCCGTTGACTTTCTCGCCCCTCACCTCGCCGCCGATGATCGGGATGATGCGGCGAACGCCATGGCCGATGTCGCCGGCGGTGGTGACGTCGGCAATGCGTACGGTGAGTGTGAAGACGTATCGGGTCTCGATCGGCTGCACCATGGTTTGACTCCTAGTGCGCCATCATGCGCGTCGGCAGCCACAGTGCCAGCATCGGGAATGCGATCAGGATCACCAGCCGCAACAGGTCGGTAGCTACGAAGGGGATCACGCCGCGGAAGATGGTGGAGAAGGTGACGTCCTTCACGACGCTCTTGATGACGAAGACGTTCATGCCGACAGGCGGATGGATCAGGCCGAGTTCGACCGTCATCACGATGATGACGCCGAACCAGATCGGATCGAAGCCGAGATGAATGATGACAGGGAAGATGATCGGTACGGTGAGGATGATCATTGCCATGGCGTCCATCAGGCAGCCCAGCACGAGATACATCACCATGATGAGGGCGAGAATGCCGTAGGGACCAAGTCCGAGGCCGGTGAGCAACTCCGTGACCTTTTGCGGCGTCTGCGTGACTGTCAGAAAGTAGCCGAAGATCAGCGCACCGATCAGCACGGTGAAGACGGCAGCCGCCGTGCGCGTCGCCTGCAGCAGCGAAGCGAGGATCTTTTCCTTGTCGAGCCGGCCGGTCAGCACGCCGATCAGGAACGCGCCGGTGGCGCCGACGCCGCCGGCCTCGGTGGGCGTAAAGCGCGGCAGGAACGGCAGGCCGTAGAGACCGCCGATGACGAAGATGAACAGCAGCACCGGCGCCCAGATGCTCCTGAGGCCCGCAAAACGCTCGCGCCAGGGCAGTGGCTTGCCGCTCGGCAGGAAGTCGGGCCTTAACCAGCCAATCAGCGCGATGGTCAGCATGTACATGGTCATCGCGAGCAGGCCGGGGATGATGCCGGCGATGAACAGCTTGCCGATGTCCTGCTCGGTGATGATGCCGTAGACCGCGAGCACCGTCGATGGCGGCAGCATGGCGCCGAGCGTGCCGCCGGCCGCGATCACGCCGGTCGCAAAGGACTGCGGATAGCCGAAGCGGCGCATCTCGGGATAGGCGACGGCGGAGAACGTCGCGGCCGTGGCCACCGACGAGCCGCAGATCGCGGCAAAGCCGCCGCAGGCGCCGACGGTGGCAATGCCGAGCCCGCCCCTGAGATGGCCGACAAAACCGTTGGCGGCGCGAAACAGCTCGCGGCTCATGCCGGAGTTGGACACGAAGGTGCCCATCAGCAGGAACATGGGGATCACGCCGAACGTGTAGTCGGTGACCGTGCGCATCGAGGTCTGGCCGATCAGCTTCAGCGCCGGCGTAAAGCCGACGAGATAGCCGAAGCCGCAGACGCCGACGAGGCCCATCGCCATGCCGACGGGCACGCGCAGCAGCATCAATGCAAACAGCGAGACAAATCCGAGTACGGCGACCGCGTCGGTGCTCATCGCCCTACTCCACGGTCTTGATCTTGGTTTCCTGCATCTCCTCGGGATGGAAGATCAGGCGATAGGTGCGGATGGCGATCAGCAGCACGGCGGCGAAGTCGCCGGCCCAGGCCAGCGCGAAGAACGGCCAGGTCGGCATGCGCAGATCGAAAGTCAGCACGTTGTCGTTATAGGTGCCGCGCACTTTGTCGAACAGCGTCCAGGTCTGCACCGAGACGACGAACAGCAGCACCAGCGTGGCGAACACGTCGATCATGCGCTGATACTTCGGACCGACATTGGCCCAGATCAGATCCACGGTGATGTGGCCGCCGCGATAGGAGGTGGCGGCGATGCCCCAGAAGATCAGGATGCCGAGCAGCATGCGCCCGATGTCGAAGGAATCTGGAATATTGTAGTTCAGCGTATTGCGCAGGATCACGGCGAGAAAAATATTCAGCGCAACGATGCCGACAAAAGCGGCCGCGATCCACTCGATCGTGTCGATGAACCGGTCCATCCACGCGCGATTCATGTCCGCTCCGGGCACTGGGGCTTAAGGAAAAGGCGCGGCGGAGGGACCGCCGCGCCTTGGTTACGAACTCGGATCAATCCGCCAGCGCGTTGTACTTCTTCAGCGCGGCGCGCAGTTCGGCCATCGCGGCATCGGGATCGCCGCCGTTCTTCTTGACGCCCTCGCCCCAGGTCTTGGTCAGCGGCTCCGAGGCCTTCTTCCACAGTCCGATCTGCTCCGGCGTCAGCTTGTAGACCTCGTGGCTGGGCTCGGCCTTGATCTTGTCGATCCCGGCATCTTCCATCTTGCCCCAGAGTTCACCGACCTTGCCGGCGGTCTCGGTATTGCAGTTGTTGTCGATCGCCTTCTTCTGCTTGTCGGACATCTGGTCGTATTTGTCCTTGTTCATCACGAAAGCGAAGGTCGTGACATAGAGCGGTGCTTCCATGTCGTACTTCGTCACCTTGTCGATGCCGAACAGCAGCAGCGAGCCCCAGGGGAAGGTGACGGCGTCGGCGACGCCGCGCTCGATGATGTCGCGCACCTCAGGCGCCGACGACTGCACATTGGTGCCGCCGAGCAGCGTGACGAAATTCGCCATGGTGGCGTGGGCGGGGCGCACCTTCATGCCCTTGACGTCCTCGGGCACCACGATCTTCTTGGTGCGCGAGTGGAACGACGACGGCGAATGGATGAAGCCGAGGCAGAACTTGACGTCCTTCATCTCCTTCGGCGCGTATTTGCGATACCATTCGTCCAGCGCCATCGAGCCGCCCTTGGCGTCCGACATCAGGAACGGCAGCTCGCCCGCGGCGATGATCGGGAAGCGGCCGGGCTGGTAGCCGGGATTGATGTAGGTGACGTCGGCGATGCCGTCGCGCGCCATGTCGTAATGGTCGAACGCCTTTCCGAGCTGCTGGGCCGGGAACACCTTCGACTTGATGGTGCCGCCGGAATCCTTCTCGACCGCGGCCGCCCAGTCCTCCAGCGCCTTCTGCAGCGAATGCGAGGCCGGCACCCAATGCGAGATCTTCAGCTCGAAGTTCTTTTCCTGCGCCAAAGCGGGCGTCACGCCGGCGGCAACGAGCAGCGCCAGGCAAGTCATCCTCATCTTCATCGACGTCCTCTCCCTCTGTACAGGCCGGCTTGGCTCCGGCTCATTTAGTTAACATGTTATCTAATTCGCGCCGCCGTGCAAGACGGAAGAGGCGGCGCCCGATACGTGCAGCTTCGACCTTAGGCGCAACCTTAGGCCTTTGGCGGCGCCATTTCTTGCCCTGCAGCGAAGTAGCGTTCGCCAACGCGTCCTTGCCACGACTGTTATATACTATAATCATCATTGCAAGCGGACGACGCGACGCGGGGGCAACCCGGATCGGGGTGAAGGAAAATTGCGTACCAAGGTAGTCATCATCGGCGCCGGCCCGGCCGGCCTGCTGCTCGGGCAGCTGCTGCACCTCTACGGTATCGACAACATCATTCTGGAGCGACAGACCGGCGACTATGTGCTCGGCCGCATCCGCGCCGGCCTGCTCGAGGAAGGCACCGTGGCGCTGCTCGACAAGGTCGGCGCCGGCGCGCGCGCCCATCGCAAAGGGTTGGTGCATCACGGCCTGGAGCTGGCGTTCGGCGGCTCGCGCCACCGCATCGACCTGCATGGCCCGACCGCCAAGTCCGTCATGATCTACGGCCAGACCGAGGTCACACTCGATTTGATGACGGCGCGGAAGGCCGCGGGGCTGCATTCGATCTACCGCGCCGGCGACGTGACGCCGCTCGATTTCGACACCGACCATCCCCGCGTGAGCTACGTGAAGGACGGCGTTACCCACGAGATCGAATGCGATTTCATCGCCGGCTGCGACGGCTTTCACGGCGTCAGCCGCGCCAGCGTCAAGCCCGGGGCGATCAAGACCTATGAGCGCGTCTACCCGTTCGGCTGGCTCGGTATTCTTTCCGAGACTCCGCCGGTCTCGCCCGAGCTGATCTATGTCAACCACGAGAACGGCTTTGCCCTCTGCACCATGCGCTCGACGCGGCGCAGCCGCTACTACCTGCAATGCCCGCTGGACGACGATATCGAGAAATGGCCGGACAAGCGGTTCTGGGACGAACTGAAGCTGCGGCTGGACGAGCGGGCGCGCGACAGCCTCGTCATCGGCCCCTCGATCGAGAAGAGCATCGCGCCGCTGCGCAGCTTCGTCGCCGAGCCGATGCGCTTCGGCCGGATGTTTTTGGCGGGCGATGCCTCGCACATTGTGCCGCCGACCGGCGCCAAGGGCCTCAACCTCGCCGCCAGCGACGTGCATTACCTCTCGACGGCGCTGCGCGAATATTACGACGAGCGATCCTCCGCCGGGATCGACGCCTATTCTACCAAGGCGCTGGCGCGGGTGTGGAAGGCGGTGCGCTTCTCCTGGTGGATGACCTCGATGCTGCACAAGTTCCCCGACCAGGGCGAATTCGGCCAGCGCATCCAGGAGGCGGAGCTGGATTATTTGGTCGGCTCCAAGGCAGCCTCCGCTTCGCTGGCGGAGAACTACGTCGGGCTGCCGTTCTAGAGGCAGTGGTTCGTCATCCGTCATCGCGAGCGAAGCGAAGCAATGACGGACGTCCGATACAGGGGGTTCGTGCTCACGCGGCTACGAATTGCCGGCGCGAGGCCGCGCACATTTCAAACAGCCTCTGCAAGACCGTTTAAAACTTTGTAGGTGGTGCGTTCAGTGCGGCGATCGCGTTCAATGCGGAAGAAGACACAAGCATTCGAGGTTCGCATGACGCCGACAGAACAGGCCGCCGACGTCCCCGCAGGCTTTGAGCCGCATTTCCGCAAGAGCCCGATGACCGATCCCTGGGAACCGCTCTATTCGCGGCGCCTGGAAAACACCGTGCAGATGGGATTGCGGCTGGCCAAGGCGCACACCAATTCGCGCGGCCTCATCCATGGCGGGCTGATTGCCTCCCTCTCGGACAATGCGATGGGCTACGCCTGCGCCCAGGCGATGGGCTGGGACACCAGCAAGTCGCTGGTGACGATCAGTCTTGCGGTCGATTTCATCGGCAGCGCCGAGATCGGCCAGTGGCTCGCCATCGAGCCTGACGTGATCCGGACCGGCAGCACGATCTGCTTTGTGCAGAGCCTGATCAAGGCCGATGGTGTCGTGATCGCGCGCGCCAACGGCACCTTCCGCGTGGTGCCGAGGAAGGCGAAAGCCGCTTAGCCGAAACGCCAGTCGGCGGTCTCGGTGACGAGATCGATGAAGGCGCGCACCTTGGCCGAGAGCAGCCGCGAGGTCGGATAGACGATGTGGATCGGCAACGGCGGCTGTTCGTATTTTTGCAGCACAACCGTCAGGCTGCCTCGCCTGAGCGCAGCCGCCGCCTGATAGGCCAGCACCCGCGTCAGCCCGCCGCCCTGCTCGGCATATTCGATCGCGGCATCGGCGACATTGCAGGAGAAGCGCGGCGCGATGTCGAGACGGAGCTCTCGCCCGGCTTCCGCGAACCGCCATTCGCCGGTAACCGACGTAGAGCCGAACTGTATGGTCTGATGGCCGGCAATCTCCGCCGGTGTCTTCGGCTCGCCATGACGCTTGAGATACGCGGGCGATGCCACCACGATCCGCCGCATCTCGCCGACATGCCGCGACACCAGCGAGGAATCGGCGAGCAGACCGATGCGGACCGCGAGATCGATGCCGTCCTCCACCAGATTGACGACTCGATCTTCGAGACGCAGCTCGGCTGAGACTTCGGGGAAGCGCTGCAGATAGGTCGCCATCACCGGACTGACATGCAGCCGCCCAAAACCGAGCGGCGCCGAGACGACCAGCCGCCCGCTTGGCCGCGTGCGCTCGCCCTCGGCCGCAAGCTCGGCCTCCTCGACATCGGCGAGGATGCGCCGCGCGCGCTCGAGAAAGCGCGCCCCGGCGTCCGTCAGCGCCACCGAGCGCGTGGTCCGCTGCAGCAGCCGCGCGCCGAGGCGCTCCTCCAGCGCCGCGATCAGCCGCGTCACCGCCGATGGTGATAGCCGCAGCTTGCGCGCCGCCGGGGCAAAACCCTGGAGGTCTGCGACGGCCACAAAGGCCTGCATGGCGTCGATACGGTCCATATCGATTATTTCATAATCAGCAATAGTATTATGTCAATTGCAGTAATTGTTTAATTTATGGAAACATCCATATTGGTGGGCACCAGGAGAAACCTCCGATGTCAGACATTCACACCTATTCCAGCGATGTCGCCTTTACCCCGGCGGTAAAGACCATCCAGAGCCGCAAGGGTTCGCGCGATGGCTATGCCAGCCAGGAGCAGCGCGGCGGCTGGCGCACCGAGATCGACGAGGATCTCGCGGCGCGCCTCGCCAACACCAACAGCCTTTATCTTGCGACGGCGACGGCCGACGGCCAGCCCTATATCCAGCACCGCGGCGGCCCGAAGGGGTTCGTCAAAATCCTCGACAAGAACACCATCGCCTTCGCCGACTACAGCGGCAACCGGCAGTACATCACGCAGGGCAATTTGTCGGAGAACCCGCACGCCTATATCTTCGTGATGGATTATGCGCACCGCCGCCGCGTCAAGATCTGGGGCGAGGCGCGCGTCGTCGAGGACGATCCGGCGCTGACGGAGGCGCTGATGCCGAAGGGCTACCGTGCCCGCCCCGAGCAGGCGATCGTGTTCAAGATATCGGCGTGGGACACCAACTGCCCGCAGCACATTCCGCAGAAATTCGATGCCGCCGATGTCGCGGCCGCACTCGCCGCGCGCGATGAACGGATCGCCGAGCTCGAGGCGGAACTGGCAGCGCTGAAGGCGCAGCCTGCTCCCGCAGGTTAAGGCCTACGCTGCCACCGCCTCCTGCAGCGGCTTCCAGGCGAATTCGGGATAGTACTGCGCCATCATCCGGTCGACATAGGCGGTGAGATTGTCGAACTTCTCCGCGCGCTCACGCAAGGTCGAGGCGAAATAAGGCGTCAAGATTCCCGCCAGCGAGCCGAAGGCGGTGGCGTCGGTGCCGCAGGGCTCCTCGCCCATCAGATAGGACTTGTCGCCGAGTTGCACCGACAGCGCGAACAGCGAGCGGATGGCGAGATCGACGTCCTCGTCCGGCGCATGACGGCCGAGGCCGCTCAACAGATAATTCTCGGCGACGCGGAATTGTGCGTCCTCGCGGACCTTCTCGCGCTGATGCTCGGGCACACGGTCGAAGAAATGCGCCGGCCCCTTGGCAAAGTTGTCCGGATTGACCCAGCGCGCGCCGACCAGCGCCCAGTAGACGTGATGCTCGATCATGCGCTCGAACGCCCAGGCCTGGGCGCGCTGCTGCAGGCTCAGCGGCGCATCGAAATCGAAGCCGTATTTGCCCTCGATATGGGCGCGGATGAAGGTGGAATCGGCGATGCGTTCCGTGCCGTCCTCGATATAGGGCAATTGCCCCTTGGGCGAAGCCGGCGGCATGGACTTCTCCTTGATGTAAGGCAGGCCCGCCATGCGGAGCTGGACCTCCGTCTTGGTGACGAACGGGCTGATTTCCGTCAGGCCAAATCCGGCGCCAAAGCCAAATAGCGTAATCATTCCGGGCTCCTTCGATCTTCTTGCGCAAACGCTAGCGGCAGCCTGCTGCCACCATTGTGTCAGCAGGCTTTTGCCGGCCGCTTGTGCAGCCCTGCCGCGGCGATACAAGTTTCCTGCGCCCGAAGGCCCAGGTGGCGGCCAGCAGGTTCAGCGCGAGTGCCAGCAGGCCCCAGCGCAGGTCGGAACCGAGCTGGATTGCGATCTCGCGTATCAGCAACCCGATTTGAAGCTGCGAAAGCGGCTGGTAATTTCCCTGTTCGGATAGAATCATCATGGACAAATCCCCTTCGATCGTTGTCCCTGATGTAGCCGCCCCCTGCTGCCAACATCCTGTCAGCAGCGGTGCCGATCACGGAAAAAAGAGAACGAACATGAGACGCGCCGACCGGCTGTTCCAGATCATCCAGGTGCTTCGGCGCACCCGTAAACCGCTGACGGCGGATGCGATCGCGGCTGAGCTGGAGACCTCCAAGCGCACCATCTATCGCGATATCGCGACCCTGATCGGGCAACGCGTGCCGATCCGCGGCGAGGCCGGCATGGGCTACATCCTCGAAAAAGGCTTCGACCTGCCGCCGCTGATGCTGACCCCTGACGAGATCGAGGCCGCGGTGCTCGGCGCACAATGGGTGGCCGGCAATGCCGATCCCGTGCTGGCGCGCGCGGCCGAGGACCTGAAGGCCAAGATCGCCGATACGGTCCCAGAGCGGCTGCGGCCCTTCGTGCTGGAGCCGGCCAGCGGCGCACGTCCCAACTGGCGGCGCGAGCCCGACCGCATCGACATGGCGCGTACCCGCGCGCAGATCCACGAGGGCAAGAAGATCGCGCTGCGCTACCGCGACGAGCACGGTCGCGACAGCGAGCGCACGATCTGGCCGATCGCGATCGGCTATCACGAAGCGGTGCGGCTGCTGGCTGCCTGGTGCGAGCTGCGCAAGGACTTTCGCAGCTTCCGCACCGACCGCGTCGTCGATGCCGATTATCTCGACGAGAAATATCCGGAAAGGCGCGACGTACTGCGGGCGAAATGGCGCCAGAGCATGGTATGGGAGCGGCCGAAGGAACCCTGATGTCCGCTGTCGCCGAAAACGTCTGCCAAAACTGCGGCGCCTGCTGCGCCTATTCGGCGAACTGGCCGCGCTTCACCGTCGAAGACGATGCGGCGCTCGATCTCATTCCGGCTGAGTATGTCAACGAACGGCAATCAGGCATGCGTTGCGAGGGCGATCGTTGCTCGGCGCTATCGGGCGAGATTGGCGCTGCAACGTCATGCACGATCTACGCCGTGCGACCGGAGGTCTGCCGTACTTGTCTGCCCGGAGATGTCGAATGCAACATGGCGCGCCGACGGCACGGGCTGCCGGCGATCGAAGTCAGGCCGTAGCGGGTACCACGACATCGTCGTCGAGTTCGTCGTCGAGCGGCTTGAAGGTGGAGAGCGGTTTGGTCGACAGCGTGATCGGCTTGCGGCCGTTGTGAGAGGTCGAGGTCGACGCGCGCCCGGCGGGCTCGCGCGACAATCCATAGAGGGTCGAGCCGACGCGCCCGCCGATCTCGATCAGTTCGCGCTCGGTACAGCTCGAGGCGATCGCCAGCGCCAGTTGATGCAGATGGCTGCGGCGATAGCAGAACAGCGCCAGCATGGCGCGGACCTCGGGCGAAACGCTTTCGACGAGCTGGGGCAAACCATGCTCGCTGGCCCGATACATCTCGCCGAGTAGCTCATCGCCGACCGGGCAGAAATCGTTCTCAAATGCGTCGCGGCTTGAAAACATTGCAGTTCTCCACTGTTTGGGAAGATGCGCTGCAATTCTCTAACGAAGGGTTAACCCTCCCGGCCGGTAGTGTTCCGGGGATGTTGCAAAGGCTCCGCGAATCAGAGCGCGCGCCGGACGGGAACCGGGAGAAGCGGCTCAGTTTGCCGCCATGAAGATCGAAAGGCCGAAACCGGTGAGGTGATGCAGCGCCTGGTCGACGCCGATCAGTGTCCAGAACCACGGATGCTCGTTCTCCAGCGTCACTCCGCACCGCGAAGCGATAATGCCCTTGAGGCGATCGACGGTGATGTGAATGGCGAAATCGATGAAGGCGACGAACCAGAATTTCGGGGCGATAATCAGGATCAGGAACAACGCAACCGCAAGGTGCACCAGACAGTGCGCCAGCAACGGCAGCGCCCAGCCGTGCCGCTGGTCCTTGCCGATGGCCATCCAGGAATTTTGCAGCAAGAAATCCGCCACGATGTGCTTGGCGGTGAGCAGCAGCATCCATCCGACCAGCGCGCCAACGGGGACCGTGGAAGACATCGTAGGGAGCAACAAAGCTGACGCCTCTATTGACTGGACTTGGGGTGGCGGAAACTTCAGTTCAGGCGGTCAGCTCGATTTTCTTTTCAAACCGGAGGTTTGTTTCAGTATTGGGCCATTTATGACAAATCCCGGGATGGATTGCACCTGCCCCCGTGGGTGAAAATCCGCCAGTGTGACCTTCCAGCGATACGCCGCCGCGCAATGACGGTAAGGTTACCAGAGGGCCGGATTTGCAAACCGGTCCACCGGGGGTATCATCGACCAGCAGGAAATTGTCGTTCTTTTTTAGACAGTTAGGTTTTCTCGGGCGCCCCACAACCTTCGGAGGTGGCTATTCCGCCCCGGCATAGGCCGAAACCAGGTCCCCAAACCATGAGCGACGAAGCTCCGATTCCGCCAGTTGGAAAGCGCAAGCGAACGAGGATCATCAAGAGCAACCGCGTCCAGATTTTCCTGTTCGTGCTGCTCACTCTGGTGCTGACGGTCGCCACCGTCTGGGCGGCGCGGATCTACCTGAAGAACTCCGAGACGCTGGTATTCGCGGTCGGCGATCCCAACGGTCCGGAAGCGCGCTTTGCTGCCAAGCTCGCGACGATGCTCAAGAACAATTACTCGCGCTTCAAGGTGAAGATCGTCAGCAATGGCGACAACGCCAAGGCACTGGCGCAATTCGACCGCCACGAGGCCAATCTCGCGGTGCTGCGCACCGACGCCAAGGTGCCGCCCCGGGCGCGGGCGGTGGCCGTGCTCGACCATGATCTGCTGCTGGTGCTGAGCCCCGGCGGCAAGAAGATCAAGTCGGCCGCCGACCTGAAGAAAAAGAAAATCGCCATCATCGCCGACAATGAGAGCAGCGCTTCCTTCATCCGCAGCATCCTGGAACTGACCGACAGCTCGCCGGCGAATGCGCCCTTGATTCAGGTCGTCCCGACGGGCTCGCCGATCGACAAACTGTTTGCCTCGGGCTTTGCCGCTGTTATCACGATTGCGCCCGCCTCGAAGGTCATGAAAGACAAGAGCTATCAGCAATATGCCGCGCGCGGCGGCCTGACGCTGAACGCCATCGAGGCGGCGAAGCTGCTGACCCGGAAATTCCCCGCATTGTCGGAAGAGACAGTCGAATCCGGCACGCTGTCCTCCTCGCCGCAGATCCCCGAGGAAGACGTCGAGACGGTCGCACTGAAATGGCTGCTGGTCACGCAGTCGCGGATGTCGACGACGACCATCAGCGAGCTGGCCCGCCTGATCTACGAGAACAAGACGGAGCTGGGCCTCGACAACGGCTTTGCCTCGCGGATTGAGCCGGCCGCCACCGACAAGGACGCTTTCATCGTCGCCCATCCCGGTGCGGCCGAATACATCAACGACGATACCAAGTCGTTTGTCGAGCGTTACAGCGACCTGATGTATTTCGCTGCCGCAGTGCTCGGCATCATCGGCTCGATCTGCGCCACGCTCTACACCAAGGTGACGCGCGTCGCGCCGGAAAGGGCCAGCGAACTTGCGACGCGCCTGCTTGACATCGGCGAGGATTGTCAGGACGCCACCTGCGCCGACGACCTCGACGGCCTGCAGGATGAGGTCGAACAGATCCTGCGCGGCGTCGTCATAGGACTGCGGGACGGCACCATATCCAGTGACGGCCTCGATACGTTCAAGCTCGGCTACCAGTTCGTGCGCGACGAGATCGCCATGCGACGCGAGGCGTTGCTACGTCATCCGCACGAGGTTGCGCCGGCTCCAGAGCCCGCAGCTGCCCCTGTCCATGAAGACAATGTGGTCGTGGTGAAGACCGCGCAGAGCGCCTGAGGCGATCCGGCCGGAATCGGGCTATTCCCCCGCTGCGTCGGCCCCGGGCGCGGCGCACCGGGCCCGGATTTCCGCGATCTTGCGCTTGAGGGCCGCCTGCCTTGGATCGGGCAACGCGGCCGCCCGCGCCTCCCTGACGGCGCCGGCGAGATCCGGCAGATGAAGCACGCCGTCGAAGGTCGGCTTGACCAGGCCATCGATGATCGCGTGCCAGTCGGCAAGCCCGTAGCGATAGGCATCGCCATAACCCTGCACCATGGTCGCGGTCTCGGCGATGACGGACGCGGCCTGCGGCTGCCGGGTCAGCGCGCGGTCGATCATGTGCAGCCAGCGCTCGACCCACTGCCGCTCCTTGGAATAGCGGATCGAATAACGGCGCCAGCGCCGCAGCGATGCCTCGATCTTGAGGCGGCGGATGCTGAAGCGGTTTGCCGTGCTGAAATGGATCGAAACGCGCTTGTGCACCCAGCCAAACCAGTCGAGCACGTCGAGCAGCGGCTCGGCGACGATGGTGGGCAGCGCTTCGACCATTTCGTCGAGCCGCAGTTTCCTGACGTCGTCGGCACGCGGCGTATCGGGATAGGCTTCGAGTTCCAGCAGTTTCAATTGCGCGATCCGGATGGCGTCCTCATAGCTCATGCGCATCGCCATCAGCTGCGCGATGCGAAGCAGCATCGCGTCGTCGACGCCGCGCTTGCCGATGAAGCGGGCTAGTCGCTCGACATAGAGCCTGGCATAGGCCGTGCCCTGATATTCGATCATGAGATGAATGGCGTCGCTGGCGGCGGCCACGACCGATTCCGGCAGCCCGTCCGGCAGGTACGGCACCGATTCGTCCCGCTCGCCGATGATGTCGGCGAACAGGTACTGAAGTGACTCCCTGATGTCAGCGAAGACGGCCATGCTGCCGACGCTCACGCCTGCGCCTGTTTGGCTTCAAGCAGGGCGGTCTTTTGGTTCACCTCCTCCTGCAATTTGCCGATGTTCTGGAATAGCCGCGCGCTGACGAGCCGGAGGAAATAGAAGCCAAAGGCGGGATTCTGCACGTAGAGTTCCTCGACCTTGCTGTAGCTGACGCAGAGGATCATGCCGTCTGCGATGCATTCCACCGTCTGCGTGCGCACTTTCGACGGCGCCAGCATGCCGAGTTCGCCGACGATGGCGCCAACCGGCAACTCGATGCCGGATTCCACCAGACGGAAACGGCCGCTGACGATATAGGCCATCTCCTCAGCCTTCTCGTCTTTGTAATAAACGATCTCTCCGGCCTTGCAATTGCGTTCGGTCATGAACGGTTTCAGCCAGTCCATCGACAGGTCGCTGCTGACCGATTTCCTGACGTCGCGGATCAGCTGCAGCATCTGATGCAGGCGGTAGGCGTTGAGCACCAGCACCACGGACTGCACCAGGATGGTGAGATAGTTGTGGCTCGGGATCGCGGTCGCGATCAGGACGAGATTGAGGAGGATGCCGAACACCCGCAGCGGCACCATGGTCTTCATCGTGGTCATGGAGACCACGAAGATCGACGCAAACAGGGTGCCTGCGGTTCCTGCGTGTTCTGCCAGATGAGACGTATCCATGGGAGCCAACCAGTTGTTTCGAAAGGACGGTTCGTTATGCGATTGCAGCGTGGCCGCAGCCGCCATCATACGGCGCGGCCCGTGCCTTCGAT
The DNA here is from genome assembly GCA_021732175.1 of Bradyrhizobium sp. Lineage (GTDB taxonomy): Bacteria > Pseudomonadota > Alphaproteobacteria > Rhizobiales > Xanthobacteraceae > Bradyrhizobium. The sequence goes on along the minus strand of JAKFVP010000561.1, from coordinate 2,711 downwards.
ATACGGAGAAAGGGCGATGTTTGGTCGGGTATTTCACAGGTCATGAGTAAATTTCGGAAGGCCCGGCCCGGGACCGGGCATGTTGCTTGCGGCCGGGACCCCTGCCATGGGCGGCATCGGCCTAAACCCTTCCGCCGGCGGGACAAAGCGGCCGGCCGTCGTTGACGGCATGGCACAAGGCGGGCACTTTGCCGCTTTGAAGGTTCCGCACCGGGGAGAGGCCCTGCCTCCCGATGTCCAAGCTGCAATTCCCAGCACTGTCCCTGTTCCTCGCCGCAACCGCCGGCCGCAACATGACGCGGCCGGCCTACCTCGCCGTGGCCGCCGGCGTTGCGATGATGGTGCTGCTGACGGTCGATCCGGCCTATGAGGCGGCGCATCACTGGGTCGACGCCGTACTGTGGGCGTGCCTTGCGTTCTTTGTGTTCGAATGGGTGGTGCGGCTGCGCCATGCGCTGCGATCGCAGCGGGGGCTGGCCTACAGCTTCTCCTTTCGCGGACTGGTGGACATGGTGGCCGCCGCAGCGATCCCGGTCGCCCTGATCGTCGGCGCCAGTCCTAAATCGGCCTGGCTGATCGGCGTGATCTGGGTGCTGAAACTCGTGCCGGGCATTCCCGGGCTGCGCCAGCTCCGCCGCGTGCTGGTACTGGAAAGCGGCCCGCTGCTGTCGGTGCTGGTGATCTTCCTGATGGTGGTGTTCCTCGCCTCCGTTGCCGAGCATTTCCTCGAGCGCGATGTCCAGCCGGCGACCTTCGGCAGCGTGCCGGCCGCGCTGTGGTGGGCGGTGGTGACGCTGACCACGACAGGCTATGGCGACGTGGTGCCGATCACGCCGCTCGGCCGCCTGGTCGCCGCGATGGTGATGATCTCCGGGCTCGGCGTGTTCGGCCTGTGGACCGGCATTCTCGCCACGGGCTTTGCCGCCGAGACGCGGCGCGACAATTTCCTGAAGACCTGGGATTCCGTCAGCAAGGTGCCGTTCTTCGCGGCGCTCGGACCTGCCGCGATCGCCGACGTCACCAACATGCTGCGCACCATGGACCTGCCGCCGCGCACCACCATCATCCGCAAGGGCCAGCAGGGCGATTGCATGTATTTCATCGCCGCCGGCCAGGTGGAGGTCGATTTGCCCGGGGGCAAGAAGGTCGCGCTCGGCGAGGGCTCCTTCTTCGGCGAGATGGCACTGCTCGGCAATGCCACCCGCAACGCCAACATCACGACCACCGGCGTGACGCGGCTTCTGGTGCTCGACCTCGTCGACTTCCACGTGCTGATGGCGCGGCACCCCGAGATGCGCGAAACCATCGATGCCGAGGCCAAGCGGCGGGCACAGGAAAACAAATAAGGAGAAGATGTCATGCATGACACCGAGGGCGCGAGCGCGCCGCTGCTCGATATTTCCGGCGCCCGCGCCACCATCCGCCTGAACCGGCCGCGGCATCACAACCGTCTCGAGGCTGAAGATCTCAACGTGCTCGTGAGGCTGTTCGATCAGGTCGAGGCCGATCCTGCCGTGCGCGTGCTGGTGCTGACCGGCACGGGGCGCACCTTCTCCTCCGGCTACGATCTCGGCTCGGTCGCCGAGCGCGCGGTCAGCGCCAACGAACAGCAGAGCGCGGGCTCGGCCTTCGAGGTGGTGGCCAATCGGCTGGAGGATCTCAGCCTGCCGACGATCTGCCGGCTCAATGGCGGCGTCTATGGCGGCTCGACCGATCTGGCGCTGGCCTGCGATTTCCGCATCGGTGTCGACACATCGGAGATGTTCATGCCGGCGGCGCGGCTGGGGCTGCACTATTACAAGAGCGGCATCCAGCGCTATGTGTCGCGGCTCGGCGTCGACAACGCCAAGATGCTGTTCCTGACCGCGCAGAAGATCCCCGCAGCGGAGATGCTGCGGATCGGCTATCTCACCGCGATGGTGCCGGCGAGCGCGCTGGATGCGGAAGTCGAAAGGCTGGCGAACTTGCTGGCGGGCAACGCACCGAAGGCCATGGCCGGCATGAAGCGCGCCATCAACGAGTTCGCCCGCGGCAAGCTCGACGAGGCCGCCGCCGACCAGCGCCATCGCGAAAGCATGCGCGGCGCCGAGATCAAGGAAGGCATCCTGGCGCGTGCCGAGAAGCGGCCGCCGAGGTTTTAGGACGGCCTGACCCTAAACATCGAAAACAACCCCATGCAAAGTAGGATGGGCGGTAACCCCATGCCGCGCCGGACTACTCGTCCACGAACGTCACGGTGTCCGCCACCGTCGCCCGCGAGGTGCGGTAGCTGTTCACGAGATGCGCGTGGTCGGCAAAGCCGAACGAGATGCCGCAGACGATGCGGCGGTCGTCGGGCAGGTTGAAATGGCGGCGGATCAGGGCTGAGTGCCGCGCCAGCGCGGCCTGCGGGATGGTGCCGAGCCCCAGCGCCTGCGCGGCCAGCATGAAATTGCCGACATAGGCGCCGCAGTCGATGGCGCCGTAGACGCCGAGCGGCTCGTCGGTGTGGATGACGGCGACATGCGGCGCGCCGAAGAAATTGTAATTCTCCAGCGCCTGTTTGGCGTAGGCCATCTTGTCGCCGCGCGCGATGCCCAGCGTATTGTAGAGCTGAAAACCGCTTTCGCGGCGGCGTTCGAGATAGACGCCGAGATATTCGCGCGGCGGCGGGAAGTCGTGGCCTTCCTCGGCGCCGGAGATCGCCGCCGCGTAGATCTCCTTGCGGAAGC
>JAKFVP010000562.1 GCA_021732175.1 Bradyrhizobium sp. | reverse complement strand
CAGCGGCGCCGGCGGCTTCCTGATGCACCGCGCGCTGGAGCTTGCATGGTCGCGGCCGATCAAGCGGCTCTGGCTGCACACCTGCAGCTTCGATCATCCGGCCGCGCTGCCGTTCTACCAGCGCGCCGGCTTCCGCCCATTTCGCAGGCAGGTCGAGATATCAGACGACCCGCGCCTCGACGGCACCGCGCCGCGCGACGTGGCGCGGCATGTGCCTGTCATTGAGTAGGCGGTTGCCGCACATAAAGGCGTCATCACCGGGCTTGTCCCGGTGATCCACGTCTTTATTCTATCCACGCAGAAGCAAAGACGTGGATGGCCGGGTCAAGCCCGACCACGACGAATAATGAGAGAGGCAATCGGACTCCATGTTCCTCATCGGCCAATACGACTCCCCCTTTGTCCGCCGCGTCGCGATCGCGATGCGGCTCTATGGCATCGCGTTCGAGCACAGGCCGTGGTCGACTTTCGGCGATGCCGACAAGATCGCGCCGTATAATCCGCTGCGCCGCGTGCCGACGCTGGTGCTCGACAATGGCGAGGCGTTGATCGAAAGCTTCGCGATCCTGGATTATCTTGATGAAACCGTAGGCCCCGACAAGGCGATGCTGCCGGCGCGCGGCGAGGCGCGGCGCAAACAGTTGCGGCTCTGCGCGCTCGCGACCGGGCTCGGCGACAAGGCCGTGAGCCTTGTCTACGAGCGCGTGCTGCGCAAGGAGCAGCTGAAGCTCTGGGTCGAGCGCTGCGAGGCACAGATCGGCGGCGTGCTTGCGGTGCTGGAGAAGGAGCGCGCCGCGGTGAAGACGCCGTATCTGTTCGGCGAGCGCATCGGACACGCCGACGTTGCGGTGGCCTGTGTGCTGCGCTTCACGGGCGAGGCGCACGGCGCATTGTTCGATGCCGCGCGCTATCCCGCGCTCGCGGCGCATGCGGCGCGTTGCGAAGCGCTGACGCCGTTCAACGAGATCGTGCAGCCGCTCGCGCCACCAAGCGGAGATTGAATTTTTCGCTCTCTTGGCAAGGTGCGAAGGGGCAACAATCTTCCCCGGAAATCTACGGTATTGCGTTTCCGGCAATGGCGGGAAGCACGGATCGGTGTTAACCAGCGCCACGCAACTGCCGCCAGTGCTTCGCGGCGACGGATACTGCGCACGCCGCAGGGCAGGGGGCCCGTGGACAGCCGCGCAGCCGAACGGCCCAAGACAGCCTGGAATGCAGCTCTTCATCGAACAGCAGAACATTGCCTATCTCGAGCGGCTTCTTGCCACCGAAGCGCTGTCGGAGAAGTCACGCCATCTGCTCGAGGAGCAACTGCTCGTCGCGCGGCGCCGGCTGGCTGCGCTCGCCTCGGTGCGGGGAGGGCTGAAATCGGGCGCCCAACTGGTGCGGGAGCGCGCCTTTCCGCGCGCCACGCCGAAAATCGCCAGCGAGTTCCAGCGGCAGTTCGAAGCGGCGGCCATGCCGCTACTGCTGATCGATCCTGGCCCGGGCCTGCACATCGTCGATGCCAACCGCGTCTATGGGCAGACCACCATGGTGGCGCCCGGCAAGGTGGCCGGAGAAAAGCTGTTCAATGTCTTCCCCGACAATCCCGGCGATCCCTTCGCCGATGGCGTGGCGAACGTCCTCGACTCCCTGCGCATCGTCGCCGAGACCGGTCAGCCGCACGCCATGGCGGTGCAGCGCTACGACGTGCGCACGCCCGCAGGGACCTTCGTCGAGCGCTACTGGCAGCCGACGAACAGCCCGGTGCTCGACGAGAACGGCAACATCATCTTCATTCTCAACCGCCCGATCGACGTCACGGCGCGGTTCCCGCACGGCGCGCCCTGGAGCCAGCCGCAGCCCGACGCCACGCTGGTGCCGGCGTAGCGCACCTCGGTGTCGTCCCAATCTCCGCTGTCGTCCCGGCGACTTGTCCGCCGTAGCTCGAAGAGCGAAGGCGGAAGGCCGGGACCCATAACCCCGATGCTGATTGTTGAAATGAGTTGGGGCTCCAGCCTGCCTAACCACCGGCATGCGTGGTTATGGGCCCCGGCCTTCCGCCTTCGCTCTTCGAGCTACGGCGGACAAGTCGCCGGGGCGACAGCGGAGGGTGGGACGTCACTTCCGAATTTCAAAATACCCCCTTGACTGTTCCGCAAATCAGAACTATCTTCCGACTCAGCCCGTGCCGCCATGAGGGGCGCTTCGCGGTCGTCACGAAACGTGGCGCGGGTTGCGATGGACGCTTGCGGCGTCAGGCTTGCTTCGGCGAGCCCGACGAAACGCCGAGAGCGTACGGCGAAATCGTGTGGTTCTGGCGCCGCGACCGTGGCGCTTAAGTCGGCGTGAAGCAGCGCCGATGACGGTGGCAAACAACGCCGCTCACCGGGGAGATCACGTATAAGCCGTAAAGCCGTTGCGCGGGGAAGGCCGGGATGTCCTGGCTGTACCTGTTAGACCGTGTGCGTTTCTTTCCATTTGCACACGGACCTCGCGGGTGCCAGCCGGCGCCCGGCCTTCCCTGCGCCCTCTGTTCAAGAGAGGGCCGACGAATTCGCAAAACTCGGACAAATCGTGTCGCGAGAATAAGAACGCATGTCTCTCCGTTTGTCATTCCGGGGCGCGCCTCTTGGCGCGAGAATCCATGCTCCCGATGGTGGTTATGGATTCCGGGCTCGCCGCTTCGCGACGCCCCGGAATGACAGTAACAAAAATGATCGCGATCATTTTCGCGTTTCGCGCCTTCCGCGCGCGCTCACGCACGCACGTTGCTTTTCCCGCTCCGCGTGCTGTGGCATAGTACCCACAACAAGAGCCGCAAGAGCTCAACGCATCAGGGGAGGTTTTCGATGGACGATCGCACCTTGTTGTCCCGCCGCAAGTTGCTGCACTACCTCGCAGCGACAGGCGTCATCGCCGCCGCCGATCTCGCATGGTGGGATGAACCGCTCATTGCACCGAAGAAAGCCTGGGGCGCCACGCCCGTGCGCTTTCAGTGGAGCGTGCCTGAGCCGACGCGCATCGCGCTGATGAATTCGCTGGCCGAGCGCTTCAACCAGTCGCAATCGGATTTTGCCGTGCAGATCGAGTATGTGCCGCAGGCGCAGGCGCGGCAGAAACTGATCTCCTCCATCACCGGCGGCAATCCGCCCGATCTCTGCCAGGCCTGGGACAACTGGATCGGCCAGTTCAACGGCATGGGCGCGGTGGAGGACATCACCGCGCGCGCCAAGGCATGGAAGCACTATGCCGACGTCGTGCCCAATGCGTGGCAGACCGTCACCATCAACGACAAGATCACCTCGCTGCCGCTCGCGGTCACGCTCGACGGCATCTTCTACCGCACCGACCGGCTGAAGGAGCTCGGCATCAAGCAGCCCGAACCGGACTGGACCTGGGACGATTTCCTCTCCATCGCCAAGGCCCTCACCAAGACCGACAAGAATCAATATGGCTTTGGCATGCGCGGCAGCGGCACCTGGGCGCTGCTCTATCCCAGCGAGTTCTGCTACGCCAACGGCGCCGAGGTGCTCAGGGACGGCAAGGTCGTGATCAATTCGAAGGAAGCGATCGACGCACTGACCTGGTATCTCGACCTCGCGCTCAAGCACAAGGTCGTCCCACCTTCGGTCGCCACCGACGGCTTTGTCGAGATCGTGGAGGCCTTCGGCCGCGGCGTCACCAGCATGTATCTGCACAATTCCGGCTCCACCGGGCAGCAGAAAAAGAATGTCGGCATCGACAATTTCGCCACCATTCCGCTGCCGATCGGCCCCGCCAAGAAGCGCGCCTCGTTCTGGTTCTCCGAGACGCTGACCATGTTCAAGGGATCGAAGAACAAGGACGGCGCCTGGGCCTTCATGAGCTTCCTGCTCGAGGACGAGCCGAGCCTGAAATACAATTCGACGCTCGGCCTGCTGCCGGCGCGCAAGTCGATCATCGACCGGCCTGAATTCTCGAAAGACCCGGCGCAGGCCGGCTTCATCAATTCCTTCCCGATCGGCGTCGTCAGCCCGTATCTCGCCTATCCCGGCTGGGGCGGCAAGATCGACTCCGACGGCGTGCCGCTGATCCAGCAGGCCATCCTCGGCAAGATCCCCGCCAAGGATTGCCTCGACCGCTTCGCGGAGATTTTGAAGAAGGAAATGACGTAGCCTGCCTTACCCTCTCCCCGCCCTTGCGGGGAGAGGGCAGGGTGAGGGGCAGCTCCGCGATCGAGAGAAGAGATTGAAATTGCGTTTCCGGAATCGACAATGACGTCGCTCAGCCTGTCCACCCCGCGCTCCCGCCCCCTGATCAGCTGGCGCGTCCGAAAGCTTCTCATCGGCTATTCCTATCTCGTCCCCGCCGCGCTCTGCCTGCTGGCGACCGTGGTGGTGCCGATCTTCTTCGCCGTCAAGATGAGCCTTTATGCGGACGTGCTCTACAAGCCGCAGGACTACCGCTTTATCGGGCTCGGCAACTACATCCGCCTGCTGTACGACCCCGTGTTCTGGCTGACCCTGCAGAACTCCGTGGTCTGGGTGTTCGGCTCGGTGTTCCTGCAGTTCATCTTCGGCTTCGCCGCCGCGCTCTTGCTGCAACAAGCATTCACCGGCCGCGCGCTGGTGCGCACGCTGACCTTGCTGCCCTGGATTATCCCGGGCGTCGTGGTCGGCCTGATCTGGCAATGGCTCTATCAACCGAATTACGGCGTCATCAATGACCTCCTGATCCGTGCCGGCGCGATGAGCGAGCGCATTGCCTGGTTGTCCTCGCCGGATTATGCCATGGCCGCCGTCGTGTTCACCAATGTCTGGCGCGGCATTCCCTTTTTCGCGATCATGCTGCTCGCCGGCCTGCAGGCGGTGCCGGACGAGTTGTATGAAGCCGCCCATGTCGACGGCGCCGGGGTGCTGTCGCGGTTCTGGCACATCACGCTGCCCTTGCTGCGGCCGATCATCGTGGTGTCGACCGCGACCCGCATCATCTGGACCTTCAACTATGCCGATTTGATCTTCGTCATGACCGGCGGCGGCCCCGCCAACGCGACGCAGATCACTTCGACCTACACGCTGACGCAGGCCTATGCGACGCTCGACTTCGGCTACGCCGGCGCGCTGTCGGTGGTGCTGCTGATCGTCATGTTGGCGTTCACCTGGGCTTACCTGCGCGTCACCAAGGGCATCGAGGAGCCGGAATGACCGCCCGCCGCGCCAAGCCGTCAGACAAATTCGAACGCCTGCTCGCCGGCCCCGTGGTCTGGATCGGGCTGATCCTGCTCACGGCTTTCGCGCTCGGTCCGTTCCTGTGGATGCTCCTGACCTCGCTGAAGAGCCGCACCGAGCTCTACGCGACGCCGCTGCAATACCTGCCGGTTCATCCGACCTTCGAGAATTATGTCGAGGCCTGGACTTCGCCGGTGACGCCGTTCTCGCGCTTCTTCCTCAATTCGCTCTGGGTCTGTTCCGTGACGATGGTCGCCACAACCGCCGTGTCGGTTCTGGCGGGTTACGCCATCGCGCGCTTTCGTTTCGCCGGCCGCGACGCGCTGCTCCTGATCTTCCTCGCCACACAGATGTTTCCGAGCGTGCTCTTGATCGCGCCGCTGCTGACCCAGTGGCGCGCGCTCGGCCTGATCGACACCTATCAGGCGCTGATCTATTCCAATTTCTCCTTCACGGTGCCGTTCACGGTGTGGATGATGGTCGGCTATTTCTCCTCGATCCCGCGCGACCTCGAGGAAAGCGCGATGATCGACGGCTGCAACCATTTCGGCGCGCTCGTCCGCATCGTGCTGCCGCTCGCCGCGCCCGGCATCGCCGCCACCGCGATCTTCGCCTTCGTGGTGTCCTGGAGCGAACTCTTGTTCGCGATCTCGTTCACGACGGAAACCAACATGCGCACGCTGTCCGCAGGCCTGCTCTACATGGTCGGCCAGTACGAAGTGCAATGGGGCCAGCTCTCCGCCGGCGTGATCCTGAGCACGGTGCCGGTGGCGATCCTGTTTGCGTTTCTGCAGCGCCACCTGATCCATGGCCTGACCGCGGGCGCAGTGAAGGGCTAAGCGGCGGGAAACTTCGTCTCGACCAACTCCGGAATCCTGCGGATCAATCCACCGAGCTCGCCCGACGTCAGCAAGAGAACGACATCATCCGACCGCAAGACACCGTCGAATCTCCGCAGCGCCTCGTCCGGATCGTTGATCGCCTCCACATCAAAACCCGCCGCCTTCGTCCGCGCGACGATCTCATCCTGCGTCAGCTGGGCATGCGTGGCCGCGCCTTGGGAGGCCGGCTCGAAGATGAACACCCTCGACGCCCCCGCGAACACGTCGTCATACGCCGCAATCGCCGCGCGGTTGCGCCAGGTAAAGGTGTGCGGCTCGAAAACGACGATCAGCCGCCGGTCGGGAAAATGCAGTTTTGTGGCCGCGATCGCGCTCCGTGCCTTCTCATAGGACGAGCCAAACCCTTCATACACGGGCAGCTTCGACGCCGGCGAAAGCAATTCCATGCGCCGCTTCACGCCGAGGAACGAGCGCATGCCGTCCTTCAGCTCCTCCCGGGTGAGCAGCCGCTTTTCCAGCAGCATCGCGCTGACGCCGACGATGTTCTCGATGTTGTGGTCGCCGAGCATTTTCGTCGACAGGCGGATGATCTTCTCGCCACCGCGCATCAGGTCGAAGCCGGTCTCCGCGCCGCGTTCGATGTTGGCGGCATGCCAGTTCACCTTGTCATCAAGCCCATAGAGCACGATGGGGCAGCGCAGATTGTTGGCAAGCGCCCGTGCATTCGGTTCGCTGCTGCACACGACCAGGAGCCCGTCAGCGGGAAGAGATGCCAGCAGCGCCTGAAACGGCTTGAGATAATCCGCATGCGTCGGAAACACGTTGATGTGGTCATGGGTCGCCGAAGTCAGCAGTACGGACTTCGCGTTGTAGAGCAGGAACTTCGAGCGGTCGTCCCAGTTCGATGCCGGGTATTCGTCGCCTTCGAGCACGAAGGTCGCCCCCTTGCCGCGATGCGCGTGCGTCTTGAAGCCGTTGGTGATCTCGCCGACGAAATAGCTCGGATCCTTGCCAGCTTCCATCAGGCACCAAGCCAGCATCGCGGTGCAGCTCGATTTTCCGTAGCTGCCGGCCACCACGACGGTGTCGGAATTTTTGGTCATATCCTGCAGCAGGTCCGCGAACGAGCGCACCGGCTTGCCGCTCGCCATCGCGGCGCGCACCTCGTCATTGCTCTCGGGCACCAGCTTGGCGTTTTTGCCGATCACGATGACGTCGGCATCGTCAGGGAGGTTTTCCTTCCGATAGCCGGCCGCGAACGGAATGTTCTCGTTTTTCAGGTAGTCGCTGACCGGCGGATAGAAGCCTTCATCGGAACCAGTGATCCGCACGCCCATTTGCCGCAGCAGCAGCGCCACCGCGCTCATGCCTTTGCCGGCGATGCCAATGAAGTGCGCTTTGGAATAGTTCATCGATCCTCTCGGCAGGGAGATTGCGCGAAACTATCGCGGCTCGCCGGAGAAGGCCTGCCGCAGCGCGGAGAGTCGGTCAAGGGCGGCCTGCGGCAGCGGGCCCTTTTCGACCGCCGCCAGCGCGTCCTCGAATTGCTGCGGCGTCGCCATGCCGACCAGGATCGTGCCCATCGCCGGATGCGACAGTGAAAAGCGCGTCGCGGCCTCGGTGAGGCTGCCGGCGAAACCTTCGCTCACCAGCGCGCCCAGCCGGCGGGCACGTGCGATGTCGGCGTCGTAGTTCATCGCCGAGCCGATCGGCTCTGGCGCCGGGCTCGCAATGGGGTGGCGCTCGGCCGACCCTGATAACGCGCCGCCCGCCAGTACGCGAATGCCGACCACGCCGACTCCGTTCGCCTGGGTGCGGTTGAACAACCGCCGATAGTCCTGGGCCGGATAGTTGTTGGGCAAGGCCTCGCCCGCGGAGGGGTTGAGCATGTTGTAGACGATCTGCGCGCTCTGGAAGGCGCCGGAATCGACTACGTGATGTAGCGCATTGGTATCGCCCACCGCGGAGATGCCGAGGAAGCGGATCTTGCCTTGCTGACGCAGCCGTTCGAAGGCTGGCACCACTTCATCCAGCACCTGCCAGGCGCTCAAGCCGGATCCTCCCCCTGCATCGGTGATCGGATTGTGCAGGTGGAAAATATCGACCCGATCGAGCTGCAACCGAGCTAGGCTGGCATCGAGCGAAGCCGCAATCGCCTCTCCGATGCGGCCAAACTCGCCTGGGGGCACGCGGACCTTGGTGCCGACAATCGCATTCGCCGGCTTCAGCTTGCGCAGGATGCGGCCGAGGTTTTTCTCCGACTCGCCGTCGCCGTAGAGCACTGCGGTGTCGAAATAATTCACACCGGCGTCGAGTGCACGCGCAACGGTGCGTTCCTGGTCGGCGGGATCGCCGCGCACCATGATGCCGCCCACCGCCCCGCATCCAAAGCCCAGCGCCGAGACCTTCATCCCCGTGCGCCCGAAGTCACGCATTTGCATGGCCATTCCGCCCTATCGCACCTGCACCTCGACGGTGCCGATTCCCTCGAGATCGAACCGGTAGTTCGCCGCTTCCTCCGGAAATACCGTCTTCATCACGCTGCCGGTCATCACGACGTCGCCCGCCTTCAGGCCCGCGCCGCGCGAGGCGAGCTGCGTCGCCAGCCACGCGGCGGAATTGAAGGGATGGCCGAGGATATCGCGGCCGTGGCCTTCGCCGAACACGGCGCCGTCCTTGCTGGCGCGGCCAAGCGCGGGCGCAAGGTCGGGCCATTGCGTCAGGAAGTCCGTCAGCACGATGCCGGCATTCCAGGAATTGTCCGACACCACCGAGCGCACATCCAGATTGCTGTAGTCAGCGCGGCGATCGTCGACGAGTTCGATCGCCGCGCAAACGCCGTCGATGTGCGGCGCCAGCGCGTCCGCAGTCAACGGTTTGCCGTTGACGGGGACATCCGACTTGATGCGGACGGCGATTTCGAATTCGAGGCCGAGCCGGCCGTAGTCCGCGCGCCTGACGCTGGCGCCCGAGCGATGCACCCGGCTTGCGAGCACGACGCCGCCGATCGGGTGATCGATGCCGCAAAATGTCTGCATCGTTGCCGAGGTCAGGCCGACCTTGTAGCCGACGGGATTGCCGAGCTTGCCCTGCAGCAGCGCGACATACCGGTCCTGGATATCGTAGGCATCGGCGATGGTGGCGGGTCCGCCCGGCGGGCCAAGGGTCTTGAAGCGCGTATTGGCCTGATGTTCGGCAAGCAGCGCCTCGGCCGCGCGCCGGGCTGCGATTTCCTCCATGGAGCCTCTCCCTTTTTCGCCATTCGGCGGGCTTTTGGCGGAACAGTCAAGGTGGACGCGCCGCGCATTTGTGCTTGCTATCGCGAGGAGCCCTCCTGGCGGAAAAAGACGTCGACCTTCATGCCGACAATGAGCGGGCCCGGCTCGCTCAGCTCGACCAACACCTCGACGACGTCGACGTCGGTCGCATTGCGTTGGCCAAGGGCGGTGTAGCGTCCGGCCTCAACCAGCGGTGCAATGAACGAAACCGTGCCGGCGACCTCTCGTCCCCGAAGCGCCGCGGGGCGGACCAGCACCGGCTGCCCGGACTTGATCTTTTCGACGTCGCGCTCGTCCAACTCGGCGCGGACGCGCAGTGCCGTGGTATCGCCGAGTTGGATCAGCGGTGTCGTCGCCGCAGGAGAGATCGCTTCGCCGGGCTTGGCGCTGATCTGCAGGACGGTGCTGTCGACGGGTGCACGGATCGTGAGTTTCTCCAATGCGGCGCGGGATGCCGACAGCTCGCTGCGCGCTACTTTGAGCTGGCCTTCGGCCACGGTCGGCAGCGGTGCATCGGGGGCAATCCGGCGCAGTTCTTCGTTCTGCTGCGCAAGGTACTCTTCCGCGCGCTTCAGCCCCGCCCGCGCCGCCGCAACGCCTGCATCCGAACCGCGGCCGGATCGTCGCTCGGCGACGGCCCTGTCGAGCAAGTAACGAACCTGGAATACGGCCGCTTCCGCATCCGCCACCGCATCCTCGGCCTTGCGTTGTGCGGAGGCGCCTGACGAAGCCGATTCCTTGTTGCGGATTCGCTTTCGCATGGCGACTTGAGCGGTTTGCGAGGCTAGTTGTGCGCGCGCCTCCTGATCGCGCAACCGGATCAGGGGCTCACCGGCAAAAACCTTGTCATTTGCCTTGGCCAGCACCTCATCGATGACGCCGGGAACCGGCGCCGTCATCCTGATCAGGCCGGACACCGGCTCGACGCGGCCAGGCGCTACCGCCAGCCATCGCTTGTCTGCCGCGGCATCGGGCGTAGATGGGCTTTGTGCCCGCGCGCCCGCCGCCGTCACGACGAGAACGACGAGCGCGCCAAGGCAACATGCCGCACGAAACCTTGTCGTCAATTTCCCCGTAGTCATGCTTTCGCTACGCTCTTTGCTGCGCCGAGCTCTTCCCTGACGAGGCGGCCGTCCTCTATATGCACAATGCGGCTGGCGAAAGGCAGTATCCGCGGATCGTGCGTGACGACCAGTACTCCGCGCGACGGATCCCTTGCGATGTCGGCGAGCAGGGTCATGATGGCCTTGCCGTTCTCGGTGTCCAGCGCGCCGGTCGGTTCGTCCGCAAGGATCGCCGACGGCTTGCCGACAATTGCGCGCGCAATCGCCACGCGTTGCTGCTCGCCGCCGCTGAGTTCGCTCGGAAAGGACCTTGTCTTGTGGCCGAGGCCGACCATGGCAAGCACCTCCCTTGCAGCCTTGCGCTGCGAGCGTTCGCCGCGGACGTCCAGCGCCAGGCGGACATTGTCCTCGGCGGTCAAGGTTGGAAAGAGATGATAGGATTGGAAGACGAACCCGATGTGGTCGCGCCTGATCCCGGCAAGGGCCTCGGGATCGAGGTCCGTGATATTGCGGCCGCAAACCCGTAGCGTGCCTTCGCTCGGTGTCATCAGGCATCCCATGATCGACAGCAGCGTCGTCTTGCCGCTTCCGGACGGGCCCATCAAGAGCACCAGCTCGCCGCCCGCGAGCGACAGGTTCACCCCTCTGAGCGCCTGCACCCGGCCCGCTCCATGGCCGAGGAATTTCACGACGCCCGCGGCGTCAATAACCGGTTCGCTCATCGCGCCAGTACCATGGCGGGATCGATGCGCATGACCTTGACGATGGCCGCGACAGCCGACGCGACGCACATCGCCCCGGTGAGCACAAACAGTGCCAACGTCATGGCAGGCGTCACGACGACGGCCAGGGCGGAATCCGCGGTCATCGCGGCCACGATCCAACTGATGGCAGCGGCGCCGCAAAATCCGATGATCGCGCTGAGCAGCGCCTGCCAGACGATTACCATGTAGATGTAGGTGCCGGACGAGCCAATGGCGCGCAGCGTTGCGAATTCGCTCAGATGATCCTTGGTGCTGGCGTACAAGGTTTGTGCAACGATGACGGTGCCGACGATCAATCCAAGCAGCGCCCCGGCAAACAGCGCAGCGCCGGCGCCGGTCCCGAATAGCCAGAAATTCCGGCTGCGGTTGCGAAATTCGGCCGCGGTCAATACCTCGACGTCGGTAAGACTTTCCCGCAATTGCCGACGCACCTTGCCCGCATCGGCGTCTCGGGAAACGCGCACGAGAAAATAGGAGGCCTTGTTGGCCGGAATTCCAGTGTAGGCCCGCGCGCGATCGACGCCGGCAAATACGTAAGGCGTCGTCGTGAACGAGCGGATGCCCTTGGTCACCGCCGCCACCTCGACCCTTTGGTCGCGGATTTCCGCGTTTGCGCCGGTCGCATTGATGCCAAGTCGCTCGAAATAGGACTGGTCGATCGCCACCGCCGCGGGGATCGACAGGTCTTCGACGCGGCCGCCGATCAGATTCCAGGGGCGCAGTCCGAACCCCTGCAGTTCGGAGCCGACGATGAAGACGGGCGTCGTGGTGCCGCTTGGCAATCGCCACTGGGCGTAGCCGATCACGAGTGGCGTGGCTTCGACGACCCCGTCGATCGCGAGCGCCCGAAAGCGTTGCCGGTCGTCGAGCAACGAGGGGTCTTCGAAGCACTTGGTCCCGGCGGGCATGATCCAGAGGTCAGCGGGGGAGTGATCGATCATGGTGGTGACCATGCGCCTGAAGCCGACATAGAGCCCGGCCTGCACCGTCACCAATACGATGGAGAACACGATTCCGACGATCGTTGCGATGAATCGAAGCCGGTCGTGAAATAAATTTCGGTACGCGAGCCTGAACCTCAGCAGCGACATGAGCGGGTCATCCGAATTTCACCCCATTTCATCTGCTTCAATGCCATATGTCTACGCCGGTGCTGGCCCTGAACAATTTGCGGATTGCGATCATCATCATGGTGGTGGCGGTGCACGCCGTCATGGCCTATCTCGGCTCGTCGCCGGCTTCCTCGTTCAAATTCGACGACCCTCCCTACCGATGGCGCAGCATCCCGATCGTCGATCCCGATCGCTGGTACGGCTTCGACATTTTCTGCGGTTTCCAGGACGTTTACCTCATAACGCTTTTGTTCTTTCTCTCTGGGATTTTTGTGTGGCCGAGCCTGAAGCGAAGCGGCAGCCGCATATTCCTGCGCGACCGCATTCTGCGCATCGGCATACCATTTGCGTTGGCGGTCGGACTGCTGATGCCGCTGGCGTACTATCCGGTCTACAGGGTGACGGCCGCCGATCCGGGCCTTTGGGCCTATTGGCAGCACTGGCTGGCGTTGCCCTTCTGGCCGTCCGGCCCGCCATGGTTCCTTTGGGTTCTGCTCGTTTTCAATTTCGGCGCCGCGTTGCTTTTCCGGCTCGGAAGACCGGCGGACATGGTCGCGGCAGCCATTGGCCGGCTGGGTACCCGGCCGGCGACATTTGTCGTCGTGCTGCTATCGGCTTCCGCCGTTGCCTACGTGCCGCCGGCTCTGATGTTCGGTCCGTGGGACTGGATTCATGTCGGACCGTTCTCGGTCCAGTATTGCCGGCCATTGCACTATTTCGTGTATTTCCTCGCCGGTGCTGGCGTCGGCGCCTTTGGGGTGGATCGCGGCTTGCTTGCGGCAGACGGATGGCTGGCGAAACGCTGGGCCTTGGCCGGGGCGGCTGCGCTGATCTCGTTCGTGCTGTGGCTCGGCATGATTGGGGTTGCAATGGCGGGGAACGGGCCCTCGCTCGCCGTGGAAGTTGGTCAGGCGCTCAGTTTTGTCCTGTGTTGCGGTGCCGGCGTTCTGGCGATGCTGGCCCTGTTCGTGCGCTTTGCGCATCGGCGCTTGCCGGTGCTCGATCCGCTCAATGACAAGACTTACGGCATCTACCTGATCCATTATGTCTTTTCGATCTGGCTGCAATATGCGCTGCTGGGATTGGCGATTGTTGTAGGCCTGAAAGCGGCAATCGTCTTTGTCGGCACGATCGCGATGAGTTTCCTGTGTGTAGCGGCGCTGAAGCATCTGCCGCTGCCGGGCTGGGACGGGGGCTCACGCCGAGGTCTGACGACCTAAAATAATTAGCGCGACGCCCGCGCCGGATTACGGCTGCTACCCCGCCTTCGGCCGCATGGCTTCCGGCGTATCCGGCTGCGACAGCGGATGCGCTTTCGCGAACGCCGGCAGCGCCATTGCGGTATCGAACACGCGCTTTACGGTCGGCCAGCGGTCGAATTTGATCTGCTGCGTCACCGCGACCGTGCAATGGCCGACCATGCAGATATCGGCCATGGTCGGCGTGTCGCCATGGCAGAATTTGCCGGTGTCCTTGCTCCCGGCGAGATGACCTTCCAGCGCCGTCAGCGTCTCGATGGTCCAGTGCCGCCGCCAGGCAGCCTGCTGCTCGTCGCGCAGATTGAGCTCACGGTCGAGATAGCGCCGCACCCGCGGCACCAGCAGCGGATGGCCCTCGCAGGCGACCATCAGCGCGAGGGCCCGCACGCGCGCGCGGCCCTTGGCGTCAGCGGGCAGGATCGGCGGGGAAGGGTGCGTCTCCTCGAGATATTCGAGGATCGCCAGCGACTGGAACAGCGTGGTGCCGTCATCCTCCACCAGCGCCGGCAGCGCCATCTGCGGATTGATGCGGCGATACTCGTCGCTGCGATGCGCATCTGAGTCGAGATCGACGAACACGACCTCGGCCGGCAGGTTCTTCAGATTGAGCGCAATACGAACCCGAAAGCTCGCCAGCGACCGCCAGAAGGAGAAGAATTTCATGACGGGACCCCCACCTACCCTCTCCCCTTGTGGGAGGGGGTATAGTGATATCAAGAAAATAGGCCAGTTTTGACCTGCGCGCCGCCATCGCTCGCCTAAATCAATCGGAAGCCTGCAGTGCGTATCTGAAAGCATCGTCAAACAAGTGTAGATACTGCATGGAAGTCACATCCGAAATATGTATGGAATCTCGGAAGTTGGACTTGCCGCTTCTAACGAGGTAGCAGTGTTCACCCTCGCAAATCGTTGGCAGTGGATCCACCGCAACTAGCCGCGGATTACCTTTGTATTGACCGAGAATTGCAGAAATCTCAGAGCGCAGGCCGCTCATCGTCAGGCTAGGGTCGGCAAGCACCTTCCAGTCATTAAGCGCTCGGCCGGCGCGAACCTGATTTGCCATCCACTGCTGCGGCACGTCGAATCCTACCCTAACCAATGGCATGATAAGAATAACCGTTTTTCTTGCCTTAATCAGCCGGTCAATTAGAGGCGACAGCTCGATCGTATCGTCCCAGTTGCCTCCTATTATGACAATGCTGGGCTGGCCGTTGCCTAGTATAAAATCTAGCGTGCTGCGGTTGAACCGTTGACATGGAGATTCGCTGTTCGAACTGGACGAGGAAGTGGCGATGAAGGGTTTACAGGCACTCTGCGTTGCGATGAACCCATGTATATCGTTGATTTGAGCGGCCGATGAAATCGGTTCGAGATACTGATTTGCAATCGAGTCTCCCCATAGAATCGCGGAAAGCTTGGCGCTGCTTCGATCCCTACCAAAGCTGCAGTAGAGTTCAGCAGCTTTTTTGATGGAATTAGAGTTTCTGAAGCATTCGTCGCGCGGCGTACCGTTTCTTCTCGCCTCCTCCGCCGCCAAAAGATATTCTGGAAGTCGTGACGGAAAACCGTGCTTAAGGAATGCCGTAGCAGTGAAAGTCAGTAGTGCGAAAAAGCCGACGGCGGATATCGTTACCAAACGGCGCTCAGTCCAATAGTCGCGATGGCTTCTAATAGGCTGCTCTACCAGATAGTAAGAAGCGGCCCCGGCCATAAGAGAAGCGAACAAAATTGAGGCCTTGACCACTACGCTGGTTTCATAGCCACGAAACGACAGCCAAGTGAGGCTAAAAACCCAGATTGGCCAGTGCCAAAGATAAATCGAATAGGACCAATCTCCTAGACGCTGCAACGTGGACCATCCTAATAGTCCGCCCCCAAGCGTCTGTTGTGAACTTCCGATCACTAATAGTGCCCCAAACACAGGCGCCAGCGTGAGTAAACCTGGCCATTGTTTTTCAGGCAGGGGATAGATGATGCACGTGACGATTATCAGCCAGCCCGCATAGGCTGCCGTGGGCGGCCATTGGCGACGCGGCCGACCTTCCGTCAGGCTCCTGAACTCGTACGCAGCAATTAAACCACCGGCTAGCGGTTCCCATGCTCGGGCACGCAACGAAAAAAATGCCGAGCCCAACGCATCGCTCTGACTTTGCCAGAGACACCACGCCAATGAGATAAGCGCAGTCACCGCGAAGAAAACGGTGATCAGGGCTAGACGGTCCCGCAAAAGTGAGACACCCCGGCAAACCACGACCGTAGCGAGAGGCATCCAAATGTAGAATTGCCACTCGATTGCGAGTGACCAAGTATGGAGCAAAGGTTTTGTCTGCGCCGCGCTTGCAAAATAGCCATTATCGGCATCGAAAGCAAAATTGGATAGGGCCAGAAGGGCGTAACATGCTTGGCGCAGATGTCTCATGTATTCGCCGGGCAAAGTGACGAACCATCCAGCGACAGCAGTGACTACAACAACTACTGCTAGTGCGGGATAGATTCTCCGCATTCGCTGCATCATGAAAGACCAGAACGAGAAACCATCGGCAGCGATGCTGGCCAACACGACGCGCGTCATTAGGTAGCCCGTAATGACGAAGAAAACGTCCACGCCTGTGAAGCCGCCCGCGAAGCCAGGGATTTTGAGATGATACCCTAGCACGGCGACCACGGACACAGCCCGAAGAGCGTTTATGTCAATTCGAAATTTGCCGTGTGCTAGCACGACAGCTCCGTCGTGCGGAGAGACACTCGCCGAACTATCGGAAGGAGAGATCATATCTCTCAAAGACAGAAGTTCGTGGCCAAGGTCAACATGTCTCCGTCGGGGCACATGGCGGGATGGCATTGCGGTTGCAACCTGACCATCTTCACCTTAGGATGTTACGGGGCTGAAGGTGTATGAAACGACGCGAATTTCTGCAAATTGCCGCAACGGCGACCGTTTGCTCTGGCATAGGCTTCTATGCCGGACGCGTGTCCCGATTTTCATTGGCCAAATACGTGCAGTTAGGAACCAGCCTGACGGCAGGATCAGGAACGAAATACAATGGACGAATTCCGGAGTTGGTCGCGCATCAGCTCGGCATGAACTCTATCGGTATAAATGGTGGGCTTGCCGGGTCATGCGCCGGGGACCACAAATTCCCTTCACTAAATTCCGTTTCGCTGGTTGCAATCTGTAACGCTATCGTCTCTGGCGACTGGTCTGCGCAGTCTGGTCGGCGCGACCCTGCAATTTCGTAGTTGATGACGACTGGCTTCGATAGCGTAACGCACATAGGCCTAGAGTACGGTACTAATGACTTTCGGTATGATCGTCCGATCGGGACGAATTCCGACTCTTGTAAGGAGACCTTCAAAGGCGCGCTCAACTTTTCCATTCGTGCTCTTCTCCACCGCTATCCAAACGTTCGCGTTTTCTTAATGACGCCGTGGTGGATGCCCACATTTGATGGCAGAGACAGCGACGAACATCCAAACGATGAGGGGCACTTTCTTGTCGAGTACGTCAGGGCAATGCAGCGGGTCGCCGAAATCAATCATATTCCTTGCCTTGACTTATGGGCGACGTCTGGCGTCAGTAAGGCAAACATCCATGACTTTACGGTTGACGATGGCACCCACTTGAATGATGCCGGTGCTATTCGGCGCGCCGACATGATTGCCAAATTCATGCGAGCGGTCTTTTAGCAAATTGCCAAGTGAACCTAGCTATGAAGGAACGTAAGCGACCTTGAAGCGGCAGCCAGTTTTGTCGCGCCGACCGCAACGAGATCAGCGCCCCTAATCTTGCCCTGTTCAGAGCGTCGACCCGTCATTCTACACAGAAGGCTGGAAAGTTTCGACATCACTTGCGCGAGCGCCGTGGTCTTATTTCGCAGCAGCGTTCCCCTTAGGCCGTGCGGCCTCTGCCGCTCTTTGGGCTTGCCAGCTTTCATAGGCCGCTGTGCCCGGTCGAGGGGGCACGTCGGTCGGCATCATCATGTCGGCGATTGGATTGTTGCCAGTCGTCGTGCAGCCGGCAAGTCCAATGCCAAGAACGAGAAGAAGTGGCAGGAATCTCATTTAACCCAACCACCAGACGAGCGTGTCTCAAGTAAGGCGGACGTGCCCTCAAAATCTCGCTTCGCAAATCGCAGCATCGGAGGATTTTCAGAAATGCAAACGAGGGTTCGACTGCCTCAATAACAAGGTACGCAATTTCGCTTTGAGTCACGAGAACTTTCCGCTTGCCGTTCGAGTTAGCGGCGAGAGAACAGCTTCTGTACGTCGCCGATTCCTCGGTCGGTTAGCCTAGATCGCCTTAATATCAATTTAGTTCGTGAGGGATGATTAGCTCGCATGGGCTGAATAACGTCCTATTGCTACTCCGCATTGCCCATCATAGGATGGTGACGTGCTGGGATTATGCAAAAGCGCGGGCCGGTGACAGTTTCGACAGCAGTGGCGGTATGCGTTCCGTCGCGTCAATGAGCAAGGAAACACCATATCGCCCGGATATCGATGGACTGCGCGCAGTCTCAATTCTGCTGGTCGTCCTCTATCACGCGCACCACGAACTGGTGCCCGGTGGCTTTGTCGGTGTCGATGTTTTCTTTGTCGTTTCAGGATACTTGATCTCGCGCATTATTCTATCGCAGTGCCGAGCCGGACATTTTTCACTGGCTGACTTCTATGCCCGTCGCATTCGCCGCATCGTCCCTGCCCTTCTTACCGTCCTAATCGCGACCATCGGGATTGGCTGGTTTGTTTTGTTGCCCGATCAGTTCATTCTGCTTGGAAAGAATGTTGTTGCCGGCGTAGCTTTTGCTGCCAACCTTTACGAGCTTGGGCAGACCGACTATTTCGCGTTGGCCGCAGCCGACAGCCCCCTGCTTCATCTCTGGTCACTCGGTGTAGAGGAGCAATTTTACATACTCTGGCCTTTGACATTGCTCTCGCTGAGCCGGTCGGTCCATCGCACTCGCTGGATTGGATTGTTAGGAATCGTGTCGTTCTGCATTAGCCTGAGCATTTTGGCTGGCTACACTAAGTGGGCCTTCTACTCGCCGTTGCCTCGAGCTTGGGAACTGATCGCGGGAGCGCTGCTAGCAGACGCTGATCTCAACAATCGGAAGAGCAGGCGACAGATATCGGATGACTTGCTGAGTACGCTAGGCATTGCTGCGATCCTCGTCGCCGGCTTTGCCTTCGATCGTACGCTACTTTTCCCCGGATTCTATGCGCTTTTGCCGGTCGTGGGTGCGGTGCTGATCATCAGTTCACCAAATGGCTGGGTGAATCGTTCCGTACTTTCGAACCGCCTGATGGTCTGGGTAGGCCTGATTAGTTACCCTTTGTATCTCTGGCACTGGCCGCTACTATCCTATGTAACAATCTTGCTCGATCGAACGCCAAATCTCCAAGAGGCATTGGGCGCTGCAATCCTCGCAGTTGTGCTTTCGGCCATCACATACCACTTCATCGAAAGTCCGACACGCCGCCGCGGTGGTGTGGTAGTTGCGCTGTCCGGAAGTATGGCGCTGGTCGCCGTGTTCGGGATCGCAATCGTTATTGCTGGCGGATTTGAATCCCGCTTTTCGCCCCCGCTGCAAGAGATTGCGCGAATCAAGAAAAAGGACCACCCGGGACTTCAGGACACTTGTTTCCTTTCGGCGCCTGGCGGTGCATTCACTGCGCGCTGTATCGAGGAGGGAACAAAGCCTCTCGTTTTCCTTTGGGGAGACTCAACGGCCGCTGTGCTCTATCCTGCGCTAAAAGAAGTCGCAGTTAACCGTGGCAGTTTTCGCCTTGCTCGATACAGAGCTATCGCCAAATTTTGGTGACGGCGGGGCCGGTCAGGCGGCGGCGGTTATGGGCTGACGGTCGGTCGGCTTGGCGATGACCTCGATCCCGTCGTTGAATGTCACACCAAGAACGAGTTTTGGCAACTGGTTGTGGCCATCGAGACGGCGCCAGCTTTTCTGTGCGCCCTCGACCAGTTTGAAGACCATGGCGAGTGCGGTCCCGTTCGACAGACAACCCTTCGATCGGATGGTGCGGTGGCGCACGGTGGCGAAGGTGCTTTCGATGGGGTTGGTCGTCCGCAAGTGTTTCCAGTGCTCGGCCGGGAAGTCGTAGAAAGCGAGCAGCGTGTCTCGATCCTTGCTCAGGCAGTCGGCCGCCTTCTCGTATTTCAGCGCGTAGCTCTCGATGAAGGCGTCGAACGCCAGCTCGGCGGCGACCTTCGTTTCAGCCATCCAGATCTCCTGCAACGCGCGCTTGGCTTTCGGCTGCTGGCTCTTCGGCAGCTTGGCGAGCACGTTTGCAGTCTTGTG
>JAKFVP010000369.1 GCA_021732175.1 Bradyrhizobium sp. | reverse complement strand
GGCCCCTTCTCGGGCACGGTGCTTCATGTCGAGAACATGGGCGCCGAAGCCTTTGTGCATCTTGGCCTCAACGGCGCCGATGTCAGGCTGGTCGCGCGCGTCAACGATGTACGCCGCCTGCCCGACATCGGAAGCCATGTCACGTTCAACTTCGCGCCTGATGCCGTGCGCGCCTTCAATGGCGCCGGCAAGCGCATCGAAGTGACGGTGGAACAAGCCGAACGGATCAGGGAGCGCGCCGTTGTCTGACAGCGCAGCCACCATCGGCAGCGTCGCCGTTCCAGATGCGGTGCTGCCGCGCCCGGCGACGCAGCGCAAACGGCTCTCGTTGACCCCCTACGGGCTGGTGGCGCCGGCCTTGACGCTGATGCTGATGATGCTGCTCGGCCCGCTGGCTGGTGTCATTGCGCTGTCCTTTACCGACTACCAGCTCGGCGCGCCCTCCCTGTCCTGGATCGGGCTGGCCAACTACTACGAGATGGCCGGCGACAAGGTGTTCTGGACATCGCTGCGCAACACGCTTGTCTATGTCGGCATCGTCGTCCCCGGCGCGGTCATGACGGGGCTTGCCGTGGCGCTCCTGATCCAGAGCGGCACGGGACTGCGCAGCCTCTATCGCACCATCTATTTCCTTCCTGTGATGGCAACGCTGATCGCCATGGCCGTGGTGTGGGAATTCATGCTGCACCCGCAATTTGGCCTGGTGAACGGCCTGTTGCGCGAGGTCGGCATCGCCGGCCCGAGCTGGCTGCAGGATCGCGCCACCGCGCTCTATGCGCTGTGCGCCATCGGCATCTGGCAGGCCGCCGGCTTCAACATGGTGCTGTTCCTCGCCGGCCTCGTCTCGATCCCGAAGCAGCTCTACGAAGCCGCCGAGATCGACGGCGCTTCCAGCGCCTGGGCCCGCTTTCGGCTGGTGACCTGGCCGCTGCTGCGACCGGTGACGACCTTTGTCGTCGTGATCTCGGGCATCCGTTCCTTTCAGGTGTTCGACACCGTCCATGTGCTGACCAAGGGCGGGCCGTCAAAGTCCTCCGAAGTGCTGATCCACACCATGTACACCGAAGGGTTCGAGTTCTTCCGCTCCGGTTACGGCGCAGCGCTCACCGTGGTGTTCCTGGTGTTCATCCTGCTGCTCACCTTGATCAAGTCAGCGATCGCCGACCGCGGGATACAACAGGCATGAAGCACCCGGCGAACATCTCGCTCTGGTCAGTGACCCGCCACATCCTGCTGATCGCGGGCGCGATCGTGATGCTGCTGCCCTTCGTGTGGATGATCTCGACCGCCTCCAAGCCACCATCGGAAGTGTTCTCCAGCGAGCTGCATCTGATCCCGCATCGCTTTGCGCTGTGGGAGAATCTGCAGGTGGCTTTCGCCAAGGCCAATCTCTGGCGCTTCCTGCTCAACGGTGTCATCGTCACGGTCTCGATCTTCGCCCTGCAGCTGCTGGTGGCCCTGCCCGCAGCCTATGCGCTGGCGAAACTGCGCTTCATCGGCCGCAATGCGCTGTTTGCGCTAGTGCTGTTCGGCATCCTGATCCCGCCGCAAGCGACCGCCATTCCCGTGTTCCTGCTGCTGCACAAGCTCGGCGTGCTCGACAGCTATGCTGCGCTGGTGCTGCCGTTCACGATCTCGGTGTTCGGCATCTTCCTGATGCGGCAATTCTTCCGCAACGTGCCGGATGATCTCGTCGATGCCGCGCGGATGGACGGGATTTCCGAGTTCGGTATCGTCTGGCGCGTGATGCTGCCGGCCGCGATCCCCGCCGTGACCGCCTTCGGCATCTTCTCCGTGGTGGCGCACTGGAACGACTATTTCTGGCCGCTGATCGTGCTCAACAGCGAGCATCTGCGCACCCCGCCGCTGGCGGTCGCGCATTTCCGCAATGCCGAGGCCGGCACCAATTACGGGGCGCTGATGGCGGCGGCGATGGTGATCATTGCACCGCTGCTGGTCGCCTTCCTGCTCGCCCAGCGCCGCTTCGTCGAGGGCATTGCGCTGACCGGGATCAAGTAACGCGTCACTTCAAACAGAGGGGAGTTTCCAATATGCTGAGATCGTTGATTGCGGCAGCCACGCTGTCGCTGCTTGCCACCGCGTCATTGGCGCAAACGCAGACTGAAGTCGTGATGCAGTATCCCTATCCGGAGCTGTTCACGGAGACCCACAAGAAGATCACGGAAGAATTCAACAAGGTGCGGCCGGACATCAAGGTCACCATGCGCGCGCCCTACGAATCCTACGAGGACGGAACGCAAAAAGTGCTCCGCGAAGCCGTCACCAACCAGATGCCCGATGTCAGCTTCCAGGGCCTCAACCGCGTCCGCGTGCTGGTCGACAAGAACATCCCGGCCGCGCTCGACGATTACATTGCGGCCGAGAAGGACTTCGACAAGCAGGGCTTTCACCAGGCGATGTATGACATCGGCACCGCCAGCGGCAAGGTTTACGCTTTGCCCTTCGCGATCTCGCTGCCGATCGTCTATGTCAACCTCGATCTCGTGAAGCAGGCCGGCGGCGATCCCGCCAACCTGCCGAAGAGCTGGGACGATCTGATCGCGCTGGCGAAGAAGATCAAGGCGCTCGGCAACGACATCAACGGCGTTACGTACGCCTGGGACATTACCGGCAACTGGCTGTGGCAGGCGCCGGTGTTCTCGCGCGGCGGCACCATGCTCAACGCCGAGGAGACCAAGGTCGCCTTCAACGGCCCCGAAGGCCAGTTCGCCATTCGGATGCTGGCCCGCCTCGTCACCGAAGCCGGCATGCCCAATCTCGACCAGCCCGCGATGCGCGCGGCCTTTGCCGCCGGTAAGACCGGCTTTCACGTCACCTCGACCTCCGACCTCAACAAGGTCACCCAGATGGTCGACGGCAAGTTCGCGCTGAAGACCCACACCTTTCCCGACGTGGTGTCGCCGAACGGCCGCCTGCCGGCCGGCGGCAATGTCGTGCTGATCCTGTCCAAGGAGAAAGCCAAGCGCGACGCGGCCTGGGAAGTCGTGAAGTTCTGGACCGGTCCGAAGGGCGCGGCGATCATGGCGGAGACCACCGGCTACATGCCGCCGAACAAGGTCGCCAATGACGTGTACCTGAAGGACTTCTACGTCAAGAACCCCAACAACTACACCGCGGTCAGCCAACTCGCGCTGCTGACCAAGTGGTACGCTTTCCCTGGCGACAACGGGCTGAAGATCACCGACGTGATCAAGGACCACCTCAACTCGGTCGTCTCGGGTGCCCGTGCCAAGGAGCCGGATGCCGTGCTCTCGGACATGACCGCGGATGTGCAGAAGCTGTTGCCGAAGACCGTCGGCGCCGCACGCTGACTCCAGCATCCCGAACAGTTGCAGGGCGCATCGGGCGCCCTGCAGTCATTTTTGCGAGGCACCGCCATGAAACTCATCCATATGAGCGACATCCACCTGACCACGCCGGGCGCCACCATCGGCGGCCGCGATCCCCGCAAGAATTTCGAGCGCGCTCTGGCTCATGTCCTGCGCGACCATCACGACGCCGAGTTGATGGTGATCACCGGCGATCTCTCCGACTGGGGCGAACGTGAGGATTACCAGTGGCTGAAGTCGCGCCTCGATTCCTTTCCGATTCCCGTGCGGCTGTGCATCGGCAACCACGACAATCGCGCCGCGTTCCTCAGCGTCTTCCCGGACCTCGCCGCAGACCACGGCTTTGTCCAGGGCGTGCATGACACGCCGGCGGCGCGCTGCCTGTTCCTCGACACCAACCATCTGCAGACCCATGCGGGCCGCTATTGCGAGGATCGTCTCGGCTGGCTCGCGGCGAGGCTGGAAGAGCATGACGGGCCGTTCCTGCTGTTCATGCATCACAACCCGATGCCGACGCACCTTGCGCCGATGGATCAGATACGCCTGCTCGATGATGCCGCTTTCCGGCAACTGGTGGCGCGCCACAAGGATCGCATCCGGCACGTCTTCTTCGGCCATTGCCATTTGCCGCTGGCGGGATCGATCGCGGGTGTCCCCGTCTCGTCGCTACGCGGCACCAACCATGCGAGCTATCCGCTGTTCTCCGAGACCAAGATGCTGAGCGCATCCGATCTGCCGGAGTCCTACGGCGTCGTCTTCTTCGGCGAGGATTACGTCACCGTCCACATGGTCGAGTTCGGCTATGGCGGGCCGATCCGCGTCGAGGGCTCGCCCGACTATCAGGACTGGAACCGGGAGACCATGGTTCGATGAAATTCGTCATCCTGACCGACACGCACTTTGTCGCCCGCGGCCGCAAGATCTACGGCCTCGATCCCGCGGAACGCCTTGCAGCCGCCATCGAGACCATCAACCGCGACCACCGCGATCTCGCCTTCGTCATCGTCACCGGCGACCTCGCCCATTGGGGCGAGGATGCGGCGTACGAGAATCTCGCCGGCGTGCTCTCCAGCCTGGACGCGCCGACCATCCTGCTGATGGGCAATCACGACCGCCGCGACGCCTTTGCGCGCTATTTTCCCGGCGTGAAGCGCGATGCCAACGGCTTTGTGCAGGCGGTGCAGTTATTCGACGACGCCACAATCATGACGCTCGACACGCTGAATGAGGCTACGCCCGATCACTCAGGCCTGCTCTGTGCCGACAGGCTCGACTTCCTCGAGCAGGCGCTGCGTTCCGCGCCCGTCGACCGGCCGCTGCTGTTGTTCCAGCACCATCCGCCGTTCGATACCGGCCTGCGCTACATGGACACGATCCGCCTCGCCAATCCCGAAGCGGAATGGGAAGTGATCGCGCGGACGCGCCGGCCGGACTATCTGTTCATGGGCCATCTGCACCGGCCAATCGCCGGTCTCTGGAACGGCATCCCGTTCCACATCCAGCGCGCGCTGGCTCACCAGGTGGCGTTCGATCTCGTGACCGAAGGCCACATCCCCGGCTCGCACGAGGCGCCCGACTATTCCCATGTAAGCGTGACCGGTGGGCAGATCGTGATCCACCAGTGCTCGTTCCTTTACGACGGTCCCCGCTACTCCCTGCACGACAAGGCTGCGCTCGACGGCATGCTCAAGCCCTGAAAAAGGAGTGCCAAGACGCGCCCGCAGGCCATTTTGTTCGCGTCACGTTATTGACCAACCACCCCCTAAGTGATTGAAACCGCTACCTGAGGAAGGGTGGCCGAGTGGTTTAAGGCACCGGTCTTGAAAACCGGCGTGCCTGCAAGGGCACCGTGGGTTCGAATCCCACCCCTTCCGCCAGCATGATGTTTCTTCTGTTCGCGACCCTCGCCGACATGGCGACGAGAAGCCTGCCGTCACGCCGCGTTGTATGCACGCGGGCGGATCGGCCGGTGAATTGCTCAAACTATCCACTTGAGGGAGTCACGTTTTGCGCGCTTCAATCGACCATGGGTCCTTGGCGCGACACCTGAGCTTCCCGCCCAGCCTCGCACCATCCACCCTTGAAGCACCCCGTCGGATCCCGGTCCGGCGGGGTTTTGTTTTGCGCCGCCAGTTGATGCTCCTGCCCCGACTGGAAGCACCCCCAAAGGCCCCTCGGCGTGACAAAATCGCAGGCGCGGCGCTGCATACAATCTGAGAACTATGCCTAGCATTGAGGCGGAAGAGCGCATTCGCGAGATTTAGGCGAGGCCATGCAAGCCGAAATCATCTCGTGATTTCATTGGCGTAGGTGATCGTGCTCGCCTTTGTCGCAAGTGGCACGAACATTGCGAATTACTCCCCAAGCCCGCCTGGCCGGCGCGGCTGCGAAATAACCGGCGGCGCTGCCGCCCACAGGGGAGCAGGCAATGGATTTTGGCAGGATTTCACGACGGCATTTGTTGCAGGGCGGCGCGGCCCTCACCCTTGGCTCGGCGCTCGGTGTCCGCGGTGCGCTCGCGGCCGACACCACGATCGGTTTCATCTATGTCGGATCGCGTGACGACTACGGCTACAACCAGGCGCATGCCCAAGGTGCCGCCGCGCTGAAGAAGATCGCGGGGCTCAAGGTCGTCGAGGAAGAGAAGGTCCCGGAGACCGACGCGATCGAGAAGACCATGGAGTCCATGATCGCGCTCGACGGCGCCACGCTGCTGTTCCCGACTTCGTTCGGTTACTACAACCCGCACATGATCAAGATGGCCAACAAGTACCCGAAGCTCCGCTTCGAGCACTGCGGCGGCCTGTGGAGCGACAAGGACCCGAAGAACGCCGGCAGCTATTTCGGCTATATCGACGAAGCGCAGTACATCTCCGGCATCGTTGCGGGCTATTCGTCCAAGAGCGGCAAGGTCGGTTTCGTTGCGGCAAAACCGATCCCGCAGGTGCTGCGCAACATCAACGCCTTCACGCTCGGCGCCAAGCTCGCCAACCCCAAGGCCACCTGCCAGGTGATCTTTACCGGCGACTGGTCGATGCCGGTCAAGGAAGCCGAAGCGACCAACAGCCTGATCGACCAGGGCGTCGACGTCCTGACCTGCCATGTCGACGGTCCCAAGACCATGGTCGAGAACGCGGCGCGCCGCGGCGCCATGGTGTGCGGCTATCACGTCAACCAGTCTCCGCTGGCGCCAAAGGCCTATCTCACCGGCGCGGAATGGAACTGGGAGGCGCTGTATCCGAAGTTCGTCAAGATGATCGCCGCCGGCGAGACCATTCCGAACTTCTATCGCGGCGGCCTGAAGGAAGAGATCGTCAAGTGCTCGCCCTATGGCGAGGCGGTCTCCGCCGAGGCGCGCAAGCACGCCGACGATATCAAGGCGAAATTCCTGTCCGCTGAAGGCTACTCCATCTTCAAGGGGCCGATATCAGACAACAAGGGCAAGACCGTGATTACCGCCGGCACCGATCGCGGCCAGAAGGATCCTGAACTGGAGAAGATGGATTACCTTGTCGAAGGTGTGATCGGAGCCACTGCGTGACATCTGAGGCGGTGGACAGCGCTGATGCGGCCGGGCCAGCCCCGGCCGCCGATCCAGGCTTCCTGCAGCGCTACGGCACGACCATCGAATACATCCTGATCCCCGGCGCCGCGCTGGTCGGCGCACTGATCGTGTTCGGCATCTTCGTGGCGCTGTTCGGCAAGAACCCGCTCGATCTCTATTTTTATATGTACCAGGGCGCGTTCGGCACCTGGTTCTCCTGGCAGAACACGCTGACCCGCGCCGCGCCGCTGATCCTCACCGCGCTGTGCACGGCCCTGCCCGCGCAGCTCGGCATGGTCATCATCGGCGGCGAAGGCGCGCTGCTGATCGGGGCGCTGGCCGCCACCAGCATGGCGCTTGCGATGCCCGGCGCGCCGCCGCTGGCGGTGCAGATCGCGATGGCTGGCGCCGGCATGGCGGCCGGCGGCCTCTGGATCGTGCTGTCGGGCGCGCTGCGGCAATACCGCGGCGTCAACGAAACCATTTCCAGCCTGCTGCTGGTCTATATCGGGCTCGCCATCCTCAACCATCTCGTCGAGGGCGCGATGCGCGATCCCGCGAGCCTGAACAAGCCGTCGACGCGCGAAATCGGCGCGGCCAACATGATCGGCACCATCCCCGGCACCGACGTGCATTGGGGCCTCGTGTTCGGTCTGATCGCCGCGGTCGCCTCCTATATCCTGATCTATCACACCGTCTTCGGCTTCGCGGCGCGCGTGGCCGGCGGCAATATCCGCGCGGCGAAGATCGTGGGGCTCGGCGTTGGCAAGCTGATCCTCACGATCTGCTT
The DNA here is from genome assembly GCA_021732175.1 of Bradyrhizobium sp. Classification (GTDB taxonomy): domain Bacteria; phylum Pseudomonadota; class Alphaproteobacteria; order Rhizobiales; family Xanthobacteraceae; genus Bradyrhizobium. The sequence continues at coordinate 12,267 of JAKFVP010000369.1, read as the reverse complement.
CCTTGCAGGCGCTGCTGCGGGCCTCGCTGGCATGGTCGAGGTTGCGGCCGTGCAGGGCCGCACCAATGCCAATCTTGCCGCCGGTTACGGCTTCACCGGCATCCTCGTCGCCTTCCTCGCCCGGCAGAATCCGCTGGCCATCATTCCCGTCGCGATCCTGCTCGGCGGCATCAGCGCCAGCGGCGGTCTGCTGCAGCGGCGGCTCGGCCTGCCCGACGCCTCCGTGATGGTCCTGCAGGGCATCATCTTCGTCTTCGTGCTCGCCAGCGATGCGCTTTACGGGCGCATCGGTTTTCTGAAGGGGAAGTCCTGACATGGCCGATGCTTCCTCGATCGGACTCTGGACCGTGCCGCTCGCCGTGCTCGGCGGCGCCATCCGCGTGTCCACGCCATTTCTGTTCGTGAGCTTAGGTGAATGCATCACCGAGCGTTCGGGGCGCATCAATCTCGGCCTCGAGGGTACGCTGGTAATGGGCGCGATGAGCGCCTATGGCATCTCCTATCTCTCCGGCTCGCCCTGGCTCGGCGTGCTCGCCGCAGGGATCACCGGCGCGCTGTTCGGCGCGCTGCATGCCGGCATCTGCTCGCTGCCGCGGGTCAACGACATCGCCGTCGGCATCGCGCTGATGCTGTTTGGGACAGGCCTCGCCTTTTATCTCGGCAAGCCGCTGATCGAGCCGACGGCCCCGCGCCTGCCCGCCATCGATTTCGGCTGGTGGAGCGACATTCCGCAGGTCCGCGCGGCGCTGCGCATCAACGTCCTGTTTCTGATCGGCGTCGCCATTGCGCCGCTGCTCTACTGGGCCTTCAAGTCGACGCGCTGGGGCCTGCTGGTCCGCACCGCCGGCGAAAGCGCGGATGCTGCGCGCGCCATGGGCCATTCGGTGCTGCTGATCCGCCTGCGCGCCACCATGGTCGGCGGCTTCCTTGCAGGGATCGGCGGCTCGTTCCTGTCGCTGTTCTATCCTGGCAGCTGGAACGAGGGCCTGTCCAGCGGCCAGGGCATCACGGCGGTGGCGCTGGTGATCTTCGCGCGCTGGGACCCGATGCTCTGCCTGTGGGCCTCGCTCGCCTTCGGTGGGGCGGCGGCGCTGGGCCCGGCCCTGCAATCGGTCGGCGTCACCTCCGGCTATCACCTGTTCAACGCCGCGCCCTACATCCTGACGCTCGCCATCATGATCATCACCTGCTCGCCCAAGCGCACGTTGACCGGCGCGCCGGCTGAACTGTCGATTACAAAGTGAGAAGCTGCCATGCCTGAGCGCTACCTCAAATCCGAGCCCTATGCCTGGCCCTACAATGGCGACCTCAGGCCGGAAAACACCGCGCTCATCATCATCGACATGCAGACCGATTTCTGCGGCATCGGCGGTTATGTCGACAAGATGGGCTATGACCTGTCGTTGACGCGAGCGCCGATCGAACCGATCAAGCGCCTTCTCAAGGTGATGCGCGACCAGGGCTTTCACATCATCCACACCCGCGAAGGCCACCGCCCCGACCTGTCGGACCTTCCCGACAACAAGCGCTGGCGCTCGCGGCAGATTGGCGCGGGGATCGGCGACCCCGGCCCGTGCGGCCGCGTCCTTGTGCGCGGCGAGCCGGGCTGGGACATCATCCCGGATCTGGCGCCGCTGCCGGGCGAGCCCATCATCGACAAGCCCGGCAAGGGTTCGTTCTGCGCCACCGACCTCGAACTGATGCTGCGCCTGCGCGGCATCCAGAACATCGTGCTGACCGGCATCACCACCGACGTCTGCGTCCACACCACCATGCGCGAGGCCAACGACCGCGGCTTCGAATGCGTGTTGATCGAGGACTGTTGCGGCGCCACCGACAGGAGCAATCACGATCACGCGCTGAAAATGATCAAGATGCAGGGCGGCGTGTTCGGCGCGGTGGCAAGCTCGGCCGATTTCATCGGAGCCGTCTCGTGACGATGGTCGTCGGCGAGATACCGCCTCCAAAAGGCGCCTTCGGTGTCGACGCTCTCGCCATGACCATGCGCTTCGGCGATTTCCTGGCGCTCGACAATGTCGAACTGAAGGTCAGGCCCGGCAGCTTCCATGCCTTGCTCGGCGAGAACGGCGCCGGCAAGAGCACGCTGGTAAAGTGCATCATGGGCTACTATCACGCCACCGAAGGCGACATCCTCGTCGGCGGCCGCGAACAGGCGATTGCCAATCCCAAGGATGCGCACGCGCTTGGGCTCGGTATGGTCTACCAGCACTTTACGCTGGTGCCGGCCATGACGGTGGCGGAAAACCTGGTGCTGGCGCGCGATGACGTGCCGGCGGTGGTGGACTGGCCCAAGGAGAAGAAGGAACTGGAAGCGTTTCTGGCGCGGATGCCCTTCAAGGTGCCGCTCAACGCCAAGGTCTCCGATATCTCGGCCGGCGAGCGCCAGAAGTGCGAAATCCTCAAGCAGCTCTACCTCAAGCGCCGCTTCCTCATCCTGGACGAGCCGACCTCGGTGCTGACGCCGGGCGAAGCCGACGAAGTGCTGGGCATGCTGCGCGCGATGGTCGTGGCCGGTGATCTCACCATTCTCATGATCACGCACAAGTTCCGCGAAGTCATGGCCTTTGCCGACGAGGTGACCATCCTGCGGCGCGGCAAGCTCGCCGGCCGCGGCCGGGTCGCAGAACTTACGCCCGATGCCATGGCGCGCACCATGATCGGCGCCGAGCAGCTCACGGTACAGCCGCCGCGCTCCGGCGAAGCCGGCAAGGTCCGGCTGGAACTGAAGAAGATCACCGCGCTGGATGATGCCGGCGCGGTTGCGGTCAACGCCGTCTCGCTTTCGGTGTGCGCCGGCGAGATCGTCGGCATTGCCGGCGTTTCCGGCAACGGCCAGCGCCAGCTGGTCGAGGTGCTCGCCGGCCAGCGCGAGGCCGAGAGCGGCGAGATGCTGGTCGCCGGCGATGCCTATCACGCCTACCGCGAGGAAATGCGCCGGCACAGGATGTCGCTGCTCCCCGAGGAGCCGCTGAGGAACGCCTGCGTCGGCGGCATGAGCGTCGCCGACAACATCGCCTTCCGCGAGTTCGACCGCGCGCCCTTTGCCAAGGGCGGCTGGTGGCTCAACCGCTCCGCCTTCCGCAAGGACGCCGAACGCAAGATCGGCCTCTACAAGATCAAGACCCGCGGTCCGGATACGCCGATTTCGGCGCTGTCGGGCGGTAATGTGCAGCGCGCGGTGCTGGCGCGCGAGCTCGGCGGCGACGTCGAGGTGCTGATCGCCGCCAACCCCTGCTTCGGGCTCGACTTTGCCGCCGTCGCGCAAATCCATGCCGAGATCATGGCCGCGCGCAACCGCGGCGCCGCGGTGCTGCTGGTCAGCGAGGATCTCGATGAGCTGCTGGAACTGTCTGACCGGCTGGTCGTGATGTTCCATGGCGAGTTCGTCCACGAAGCACGCGCGAGCGAGGCCGACCTCACCGAGATCGGCCGGCACATGGCCGGTCATTGATGGCCGGCGTTGATGATCCGGATGAACGGGACGCGCGCTTCCTGCGCCGTTCCTTCGAGGTCGCGCGCCGCGCCATGACGCACGGCAACCATCCTTTCGGCGCCGTGCTGGTCGACGGCTCGGGCAACGTTCTGCTGGAAGCCGAGAACGGTTATATGCCCCTGCACGACGGCACGGCGCATGCCGAGCGGCTGTTGGCCACCAAGGCCTGTACGACGCTCGACGCGGCGACCCTGCGCCAGGCGACGATGTACTCCTCTGCGGAGCCCTGCGCGATGTGCGCGGGCGCGATCTACTGGGCGGGCATCGGCCGTCTGGTCTATGGCCTCAGCGAGCACCGGCTCGGCCAGCTCACCGGCAATCATCCGGAGAATCCGACGCTGAACCTGCCCTGCCGCGAGGTGTTCGCCAGCGGCCAGCGGCCGACCGAGGTCGTCGGTCCCCTGCTCGAGGACGAAGCCGCCGCGCTGCATGAAGGCGTCTGGCGCAAATAGGCGGCCACTTATCACGCTCACAAGCAGAATGGCGCCGCGATTTTCATCGCAGCGCCACCTGTATTCACCTGGAGGTTAATTCAGGTGGTTAGAACTTCACGGTCACGCCCGAGTAGAGCGAGGACTCGGTGCAAGCGCCGCTCGGACGGGTCACGCCGGCAATCGTCACAGAGCACGCGGCCGAGGGCGCGTTATGGTCGAGGCCGAACTTGTTCTGCCAGTAGCGGTAGGCGACCCAGATATCGACGAAGTGGGAGAACTTCGGACCCCAGATCGCCTTGGAGGCGTCGAAGGTCAGGCGGATCGGTTCCGAGTTGAACTCCACCTTGGTCGGATAGACACCGTTGACGGCGCCCAGCGCCGGAAGCGGCTCGGTATCCGTACCCTTCTTGCCGTACCAGGCGGCGCGGCCGCTGATCGAGAAGAACTGGTAGGCCTCCGGCAGGAAGCCGAGATCCATGTAGTAGTTGGTCTCGACCGCCCATGTCGGCTTGAACTTCGTGTTGCCGTCGGAGAGGCAGGTCGTGCCGGGGATAGCGCCGGAGAAGCCGCTGCCGCACTGGGCGAAGGAGTTGTGATTGTAGAACTCGTAGTACACCAGCGGCGCAGCGTTGAAGTAGCCCTTGTAAGGCAGGGCGAATTCGAACTGCAGACCGGCGACGATGTCGCGCTTGGCGGCGCCGAAGAAGCGGTTTTCCGTGTTGGCGTCCATACCGACTTCGAACGAGATGTTCTGCAGCGGCCCCATGGTGAAGGCCTTGGTGTTGAAGATCTGGTTCCAACCGAAGGTCGACCGGAACAGTCCGTAGATTTCGCTCGCACCCGCGCAGTTCGCCGCGGCGAAGGTGATGGTGACGCCCGCATTGATACAGGGCGCAGCCGGATCATTGTGGTCCGACTTGTAGAGCGAGATTGTGAAGAAGTTCTGGCCGTAGCGCCAGATGTCGAAGTGGGTGAACGAATAGACCTGCTTGGTGGTCTTGGCGTTGACCGTGCCGTTCGGATTGACAGAGAACATGCCCGGCTGCGCCGCATCGAAGATGTACGAGTAGGTCACCCGGTTATCGATGAGGATGAACCACGGGAGCTCCGGAGCCGCCTTGGCCTTGACCGGAAGGTCGGCGGCCTGAGCGAAGCCCATCGGCGCGAGCGTGGCTAATGACAGTGCCGCGGCTGCCAAGGTTCGGCGTAGAAAGGACATCTTGAAACCCCCAAGTTTTTACGATCCGAATGATCGAGGCCCTTGGAAGCGAGACTTGCGCTGCGTTCTGAAAGATTGAAGCCTCAACTTTCCCCACGCCGTGATGCAGATTTCATCAAGAACATTCAGCGCATCAGGCGTTTAGTTGCCGCTTCCGGTTCTCGTAAAATGAAAGCGCGTGCCGCGACTGGTTCCGTTGTGTCTGTTTTTGTAGGGGATTCCGCGACAATCCGGCGCAGGCCTGAGCACACTTCTTCGCTTGCATACACGCAGTCTCGAGCGTCGCAGCAAAGGAACTCGATTGCACATGTTCGCAGCAGCGCTGTCTACATAGGTCGATTTGTGTGGACCGTCACAAATTTGCAACAACGATTTTCGGCAAGTCCGCATCGCTGGATGCCCTTCGAGATCAACGTCGATTCTCCGTCGCCCTCGAACGCCAATGACGGCAACGCGACGGCCGCAGCGAAAGCTGCCGAAGTCTTGGGCAAGCGCTGGCGCTTTTTCCCTACTTACGCCGCGCTGCAAACTGGCACAGTATTGAGGCACATTTCCTCGAATGCGTGATTTCGCATGTCTGATCCCACGCCTTTCCGTCTGGACGCCGGGGCGACACCCCTGCTCCAGACCATTGGGCTGACCAAGCGCTACGGCAATTTCCTCGCCAACGACGCCGTCGACATCGATATCTGGCCGCAACAGATCCACGCTCTGCTGGGCGAGAACGGCGCCGGCAAGTCGACGCTGGTCAAGACCATCTACGGCCTGATCCAGCCGAGCGACGGCGAGATGCGCTGGCAGGGAGAGAAGATGGTGTTGTCCGGTCCGTCCGAGGCGCGGGCGCGCGGCATCGGCATGGTGTTCCAGCATTTCTCGCTGTTCGACAATCTCACTGTCGCCGAAAACGTCGCGCTCGGCCTCGACGGCAAGGAGTCCTTTAAGGACATGTCCGCCCGGCTCGAGAGAGTCTCCAACCAGTATGGCCTGCCGCTCGATCCCCGCCGCGAAGTCTGGCAATTATCCGTCGGCGAGCGTCAGCGCATCGAGATTGTGCGCGCGCTGATGCAGAACCCCAAATTCCTGATCCTGGACGAGCCTACCGCGGTGCTGACACCGCAGGAAGCCGATCAGCTCTTCATCGTGCTGGAGCGCCTGAAAGCGGAAGGCCGCGCCATCCTCTACATCAGCCACAAGCTGGAAGAGGTGAAGCGGCTGTGCGACACCGCCACGATTCTGCGCGGCGGCAAGAAGGTCTCGACCTGCAATCCCAAGGCGGAGACCGCGGCCTCGCTGGCGCGGATGATGGTGGGGACCGAAATCAAGGAAGTGAAGGCCGCCGCCGGTCGCGAGACCACCGTGCCGCGGCTCGTCGTCAACGACCTCAACCTCGAACCCGACGATCCCCACGGCGTGCGCCTCAAGCACATCTCGCTGGAGCTGAAGGGCGGCGAAATCCTTGGCATCGCCGGCGTTGCCGGCAACGGTCAGGATGAACTCTTCGCCGCGCTGTCCGGCGAACGGCTGGCGCAGGATCCCGGCACTGTTATCATCGACGGCATTGCCGCCGGGCATCTGTCGATCACCCAGCGCCGCAAGCTGGGCGCGGCCTTCGTGCCGGAGGAGCGCCTCGGTCACGGCACCGCCCCGCGCATGAAACTGTCGGAGAACGCGCTGCTGACGGGCCATGCTGCCAGCGGCATGGTGCACCGGGGCTTCGTCAAGCTTGCGGCGATGCTGTCGACGGTGGACCGCGCCACCGAGACCTTCGATGTGCGCAAGGCCAAACGCGATCCGGAAGCCGCTAGCCTCTCCGGCGGCAATCTGCAGAAATTCATCGTCGGCCGCGAAATCCTGCGCGACCCCGCGGTGCTGGTGGTGAGCCAGCCGACCTGGGGCGTCGATGCCGGCGCTGCCGCCGTGATCAGGCAGGCGTTGCTCGATCTCGCCGCACGCGGCGCGGCGGTGCTGGTGACCAGTCAGGACCTCGATGAACTCGCCGAAATTACCGACCGCATCGCGGTCATGTTCCACGGCCATCTGTCCGAGCCACTGTCCACCGCGCAGGCTACGCGGGAGAAGCTGGGCCTGCTGATGGGCGGAAGCTCATTGGAAGACAGGGAGGCGCCTCATGCAGTTAGTGCTTGAAAAGCGCGCCGAGCGGTCCACCACGATCGCACTGGTTTCGCCGCTGATCGCGATCGGGCTGACGCTCATCACCATGAGCATCCTGTTTGCGATCCTGGGCAAGAACCCGATCTCCGCGCTCGGCGTCTACTTCATCGATCCCCTTACCGATAGCTATTCGCTGCAGGAGATCGCGGTGAAGGCAACGCCGCTGGTGATGATCGCGATCGGGCTTTCGTTCTGCTATCTCGCGAACGCCTGGAATATCGGTGCCGAAGGGCAATTTCTGATTGGCGCTGTTTGCGGCAGTTGGCTCGCAGTCAAGACCCACGGCACCGACGCCGGTTACTGGGTGCTGCCGGCGATGCTGCTGCTGGGCGCGATCGGCGGGGCGCTCTATGCGCTGATCCCGGCAATCTGCAAAGTCAGGTTCGGCGCCAGCGAAATCCTTACCAGCCTGATGCTGGTCTACGTTGCCGATCTCCTCCTCGATTATCTCGTGCGCGGTCCCTGGCGCGATCCCAAGGGTTTCAATTTCCCCACAACTGCAGAATTCGATCCGGTTGCCACCGTGCCGATCCTGATCGAGGGCGGGCGGCTGCATCTGGGCGCCGTCATCACCCTCCTCGTTGTCGTTGCCGGCGCCGTGCTGCTCGGCAAGACCATCAAGGGGTTTGAAATCCGCGTGGTGGGAGCCGCCCCGCGCGCGGCGCGCTTTGGCGGCTTCAATTCCAACCAGCTGATCCTGCTGACATTTGCAATATCGGGCGCGCTGGCCGGCATGGCCGGGATTATCGAGGTCGCAGGTCCCGTCGGCCATCTGCAGCCCGGTATTTCACCGGGCTACGGTTTCACCGCCATCATCGTCGCCTTCCTCGGCCGGCTGAACCCGGTTGGAATATTAATTGCAGGACTTTTCCTCGCACTCACCTTTATCGGCGGCGAGCAGGCGCAGATCGCGATGAAAATCCCCTTGGACGTCACGAAGGTCTTTCAGGGCATCCTGCTGTTCTACGTGCTCGCCTGCGACAGCCTCATCCTCTACCGCTTCCGCCTGATCTCCTCCTCGCCAAAGGTGTCCAGTGGGGCTGCTTGAGGCCATCATCCTCGCCGTGCTGGCGGCCTCCACGCCCCTTTTGCTGGCGGCAACGGGAGAATTGGTGACCGAACGCGCCGGTGTCCTCAATCTCGGCGTCGAGGGCATGATGATCGTCGGCGCTGCCTGCGGTTTCGGCGGCGCATGGTTGTCCGGCTCGGTCATCGTCGGCGCGATCTGCGGCATTCTTGCGGGTGTCGCGATGTCGTTGATCTTCGCGCTGATGACGCTCGGGCTCGCAGTCAATCAGGTCGCAACGGGACTTGCGCTGACTATTCTGGGGGTCGGCGTGTCCGGGTTGATCGGCTCCCGCTTCGTCGGCGAGAAGATCACGCCGGCGCCAAAACTCTACATTCCCGGATTGACCGATATTCCCTTCGCAGGTCGCATCCTGTTCGGAGAGGACGCGTTCGTCTATCTGTCGCTGGCGCTGATCGTCGGCGTCTCCTGGTTTCTCTACACGACCCGCGCGGGGCTGATCCTGCGCGCCGTCGGCGACAACCACGTCTCGGCGCACGCGCTCGGCTATCCCGTGCTGCGCATCCGGATGTTCGCGGTGATGTTTGGCGGCGCCTGCGCTGGACTTGCCGGCGCCTATCTGCCGCTGGCCTATACGCCGTTCTTTATTCCGGGCATGACCGCCGGCCGCGGCTGGATTGCGCTGGCACTGGTCGTGTTTTCCTCGTGGCTGCCGGGACGTCTCGTCATCGGCGCCTATCTGTTTGGCGCAGTGACGATCCTGCAGTTGCATGCGCAGGGCGCGGGCTTCGGCATTCCCTCGCAATTCATGACGGCGCTGCCGTATCTCGCCACCGTGATCGTGCTGGTGCTGATCTCGCGCGCGCGCACTGGTGGCTCGACGGCGCCGGCGGCATTGGGAACCGTGTTCGTGCCGGATCGATAGGTCCAGATTTTGTACCCCTGGCGCGCGCGACGGGGCGCCGCGCCGCGGGAGAGATTGTCCGCCCGTCAGTGTCAGGAGAATGTAATGAAAAAAATCCTTCTTGCCGCGACCGCAGCGTTGCTGGCGGCCGGCGTCAGCTTTGGCGCATCCGCTGCCGACAAGCTCAAGGTCGGATTCATCTATCTCGGCCCGATCGGCGACCTCGGCTGGACCTATCAGCATGACCTCGGCCGCCTCGCGATGTTGAAAGAGCTGGGCGACAAGGTCGAGACGACCTACCTGGAGAACGTCAGCGAAGGACCGGACTCCGAGCGCTCGATCGAGCAGCTTGCCCGCGCCGGCAACAAGCTGATCTTCACAACTTCGTTCGGTTACATGGAGCCGACGCTGAAGGTCGCCAAGAAATATCCCAACGTGCATTTCGAGCACGCCACCGGCTACAAGCGCGACAAGAACGTCTCGACCTATTCGGGCCGGTTCTACCAGGGCCGCTATATCCAGGGCATCATCGCCGGCAAGGTGTCGAAGACGGGCGTACTCGGCTATATCGGCTCGTTCCCGATCCCGGAAGTGATCTCAGGCATCAACGCCACCATGCTGGCGGCACAGACGATCAACCCGAACATCAAGGTCAAGATCATCTGGGTCAACACCTGGTTCGACCCCGGCAAGGAAGCCGACGCCGCCAAGGCGCTGATCGACCAGGGCGCCGACGTCATCATGCAGCATACCGACAGCCCTGCGGCGATGCAGGTCGCGGCCGAGCGCGGCAAGCTCGCCTTCGGCCAGGATTCCGAAATGATCAAGTTCGGGCCGAAGACGCAGCTCACCTCGATCATGAACAATTGGGGTCCCTACTACACCAAGCGGGTCAAGGCAGAACTCGACGGCACCTGGAGCTCGAATGACGAGTGGGACGGCCTGAAGGAGAAGATGCTAGTCATGGCGCCCTATCTCAACATGCCCGACGACGTGAAGAAGCTGGCGGAAGACACGGAAGCGGCGATCGTCGCCGGCACGCTGCATCCGTTCAAATGCCCGATCACGGCGCAGGACGGCAAGGAAGTCGAATGCAAGGGCGGCAAGAATCTGGATGACGGCCAGATCCTCGGCATGAACTTCTACGTCAAGGGCATCGACGACAAGATTCCCGGGAAGTAAGGCGTGCTGTTCTTCACCTCTCCCCGCTTTTTGCGGGGAGAGGTTCTACCCCGCATGCATCGCGCGCGCGGCGGCGCTGTGGCGGCGGATCAGGCCGGTCACATCCAGGCCGGGGATTGCGCCGTCAAGCACCACCCATTTTCCGCCCACCATCACCCGATCGGCACGATGCGCGCCGCACAGCACCAGTGCGGCCAGGGGATCGCCATGGCCGGAGAAGCGCAGTTCATCCAGCTTGAAAAGCGCAAGGTCCGCGGCCTTGCCGGCGGCGATCTCTCCCAGCTCCGGCCGGCCGACGCAGGCGGCAGAGCCCTTGGTCGCCCAGCGCAGCGCGTCCTTGTGGCTCACTTTGGTCACGCCATACCGCGCCCGCTGCAGCAGGAAGGCCGCGCGCACCTCCTGCATCAGGTTGGATTCGTCATTGGAGGCCGAGCCGTCGACGCCGAGCCCGATGCCGACACCCGCCTCTTCCATCTCGCACACCGGGCAGCAGCCGGACGCCAGGATCTGGTTGCTGCAGGCGCAGTGGCTGATCGTGGTCTTGGCCTTGCCAAGCCGCTTCATCTCGCCGGCATTGAAAAAGATGCCGTGCGCGAGCCACGTTCGCGCATTGAGCCAGCCGCAATCCTCGAGATAATCGAGCGGCCGGCAGTTGTGCATCTGTTCGCAGAAGCGGTTCTCGTCTTCGGTCTCGGCGAGATGGGTGTGCAGGCGGACATCGAGCTTCTCCGCAAGCTCGGCTGTGGCGCGCATCAGCGACGTCGTCACCGAAAACGGAGAACAGGGCGCCAGCGCAATCTGCACCATGGCGTCCTCGCCGCGCTGATGGTGTTTTGCGACCACGCGCGCGCTGTCGGCGAGGATCGTATCCTCGTCCTGCACCACGCTGTCCGGCGGCAGGCCGCCGTCCTTCTGCGAGCGGTTCATCGAGCCGCGCGTCAGCAGCACGCGGATGCCGAGACGTTTGGCGGCGGCGACCTCGATGTCGACGGCATCCTCGAGCCCGGCTGGAAACACGTAGTGGTGATCGGTCGTGGTCGTGCAGCCCGACAGCAGCAGTTCCGACATCGCCACGGTCACGCCGAGGTCGAGCGCGTCAGGCGTCATCCGGGCCCATACCGGATAGAGCGCCTGCAGCCAGGGAAACAGCTCGCGGTCCAGCGCCGCCGGCAGCGCCCGCGTCAGGGTCTGGTAGAAATGGTGATGCGTGTTGATCAGGCCCGGCAGGACGACATGGCTACCCGCGTCGAAGGTAATCGCGTTTGGCGTGGCGGGCTCGCTGCCCTTGCCCACCAGTTCGACGATCTTGCCGTCCTTCACCACGACCCCGCGCTCGGCGCCGTCGGCGAAGATGGCAAGGGGATCCCTGATCCAGGTCGCCTGCGTCGGGTCCATGTCGAAAAATCTCCTCGTCTGCCCTGCCCTGCAATTCAGGGACCAGCCCCAACGCCAGACAGTTGGCGCTTGTCTTGCAAGACCTCATAGTGGGAGATGGGTGCCATTGAAAGCGTAGCGTAGCCATGGACTTGAACACCATCGTAGGGGTCGTTCACCCCGCTAGCCGGGCGGAGCTGCCCGTTTGGACAGCAGGCGACGCCTGGCTTGCGGGCGGGACCTGGCTGTTCTCGGAACCGCAGGAGCATCTGAGGCGGCTGGTCGATCTCACCGACCTGAAATGGCCCGCGCTTGCGATCAACGAGAATGGGCTTTCGATCGCCGCGACCTGCACGGTGGCGCAGCTCGACGCCATGGCCTGCCCGCCGGACTGGATCGCGTCGCCCCTGATCGGCCAATGCTGCCGCGCGTTTCTCGCCT
>JAKFVP010000297.1 GCA_021732175.1 Bradyrhizobium sp. | reverse complement strand
CGCGCGCCCGTTCGCCTTCTTCTCCTGCTCGGCGAGCTTGGCCGTGGTGGGGTTGGCTTCCTTGCGCCGCGTCAGCACGATCTGAACCGTGCCGGTCGGCGAGGTCCATTTCGTGCCATTGGCGTCGCTCGCCGTCTGCGGCACCAGCTTGGTCGGGATGCCGAGCCGCGCGCCGGTGCCGGGATCGCTGATGATCTTCCAGCCGACGCTTTCCTGCCGCCGCCGCGCGGTGTCGGCGAGGACGCCGCGCTCCTGCGGGTTGAGCACGCCGGTCTGCTTGGCCCCGCGGCTCTTCTGGAATTCCTTGATGGCGTTGACCATGCGCTCGCTGACTTCGCCCGTGATCGCGCCGTTGTATTCGCCGACCCAGGCCAGGTCCGATTGCAGCGCCAGCCGCTCGGCCTGCGCCATGGCGTTGGCGGTCTCCGACGGGGTCTGGGTCTTCGGCGGGGTGACCGTCGTGGTCGTCACGGGCTTCGGCTTGGCGCCGGCCGTGGTCGGCGCCTGCATCTGGGCCTGCGCTGTGCCGATCAGGCCTGCGACCAGCAAGGTTGCGGAAAGCACAGTTCTCATGACAAATCCGGGGATTGCAGCCGATATGGATTATGCACATCTGCTTGGTCTGCAACAACCGGATGACGGTTCAGGGGATTAGCCCGGTCATGCTGAGCGACAAGGAACTTGAGCGCTACGCCCGCCACATCGTGCTGCGCGAGGTCGGCGGCCCCGGCCAGACGGCGCTGAAGGAGGCGTCGGTGCTGGTGATCGGCGCGGGCGGGCTCGGCGCGCCGGCGCTGATGTACTTGGCCGCCGCCGGCGTCGGCACGCTCGGCGTGGTCGACGACGACAAGGTCTCGCTCTCCAATCTGCAGCGCCAGATCATTCACACCACGCCGGAGATCGGCCGCCTCAAGGTCGACAGCGCAGCCGAGCAGATCCGCGCGCTCAATCCGCATGTGCTGTTCGAATCCCACGCGGTGCGGCTCAATGCGGCGAACGCCATGAGCATCATCGGCGGCTACGACCTCGTGCTCGACGGCTCCGACAATTTCGAGACGCGCTATCTCGTGTCGGATGCCTGCTACCTCGCCGCAAAACCGCTGATCACGGCGGCGCTCGGCATGTTCGACGGCTCGCTCACCACCATCCGCGCCCATGAGCGCAATTCCGATGGCGAGCTCAACCCGTCCTATCGCTGCCTGTTCCCCGAGCCGCCGCCATCAGGCACCGTGCCGACCTGTGCGGAGGCCGGCGTGATGGGCGCGCTCGCCGGCGTGATGGGATCGCTGATGGCGATGGAAGCGATCCGCGAGATCGTCGGTTTTGGCGACGGCCTCGTCGGCCGCCTGCTGATGATCGACGCGCTGTCGATGCGCTTCGAAACGCTGCGCTACAAGCGCGACCCGCAAAACCCGCTCAATGGCGATGCCGCAGGGATCACCGATCTGAGCGGGCATCGGTAGCGCGTACTATTGGATACAGCCTCCGGATTGACAGCCACCGCCTCGTCACCCGCGCTAAAGCTCGCCATGGACAAGGCGTCCTTCGAAGAAGGTTGCGAGCACGCGCGTTCTGGAAATCTGATCATGTTCGATCTCGAAGAGATTGCGCTCCAGCACGATCATATCGGCGGATTTTCCAATTTCGACCGAGCCTGTTACGTGGCCGAGACCCATCGCACGCGCCGGATTGCGCGTATAGACTTCAAGCGCTGTTTCAAGATCGAGCGCCTGTTCCGGCCAGAGCACGCCAGGATGAAGTCGCTTGGGATTGCGCCGCGTGACCATGCCCTCGAGACCGTACCAGGGATCGGGCAAGCCTACGACAGGCCAGTCGGAGCCGGCTGCCAGCAAGGCGCCGGTCGCATGCAGATCGCGGTTCGGCCAGTAACGTCCGGCCCGGCCGGCGTCCATTACCGCAGCATTGGCGAGCGTGATGGCGCAAGGAAACCAGATCGCGGGACAGAGATCGGCAACGACATTGAGTTGCGCGAATCGTGGAATGTCGGTGGGATCGACGAAGCTTGCATGAGCAATATGATGCGTGGGTCCCGGGCCGCGCAGCTGCCGCACGATTTCGACGGCGTCGAGAACGTCACGCACGGCGGCGTCTCCCGCGCAATGGATCTTCACTCCCTTGCCGAGTGTTTCCGCGCGGACGAGCCAGTGCACGACATCAGGCAGGCGGAGAAAAGAACGGCAGACCGTTGTCCGGCCATGTTCGTCGGGAAGATAGGCTTCAAGCATGGCTGCGGTGCGTGTCATTGGCACGCCGTCCATGAAGAGCTTGAGAAAATCAGGCCGCACATGCAGCGTGCGATATTGTTCGCTTCGCGAGATGAGCGCCTCGCCGAAAAACTCCGTCCCGGTCAGTGTGTCGAAAACCGGCAGCGATCCTACGCACCAGGCGTTGAGCTCTCCACGCCGATCAAGATCGGCCAGCGCCTGCAACATAGGGAGCGTGGTATTGGCGTCCTGATAAGCGGTGATTCCGTAGCCGTTGAGAATTTCGACGGCGCGCTTCGTCGAGGCTGTTTCGCGGCCGATCGGATCGGCGATTGATGCAAGGGCAGCCCGCTCCGCCAGCGCCGATGCTTTTTCCAAAAGCAAACCCGCCGGCGCGCCGTTCGGATCGCGTTCGATATGTCCGAGTTCCGGATCGGGTGTCGCGGCTGTCAAGCCCATCAGCTCGATCGCTCGGCTGTTCACCCAGCGATTGTGAAGGCTGTCGTCGCGCAGCATCACCGGGCGCCCGTCGCTTGCCGCATCGAGCGCGGCGCGTGCCTCGGGCGTACGCAGGCGCGCAATGAGCGCACTGCTCCAGATTCCACCGCATATCCACTCGTGCGGGCCAAGCCGTGCCGCACGTTCGCGCACGAGCGCGATGATTTCGTCGAAAGTTGCGCTTGCCGGAAACGAGAGTTCGAAAAGATCGAGTTGGCCGCCGCGCGTATGGTGATTGTGCACGTCGCCGAGCCCCGGCAGGACCATGCGCCCCTGGGCATCGATGACCTTCGTCCGGGCGTCGCGGAGGGCACGCGCGCCGGAACCCGAGCCAACATAGACGAATTTGCCCTTGCGGACCGCGACTGCTTCGGCCCAGGGATTGGTCCTGTCAACCGTGTAGATCTTGGCGTTTTCGACGATTAGATCGGCTGCGGTTTGCATCGTCACGGCCTCAACTCGAAGGTTGTACTTTCCCTCGTCGCCAGCGCATCGGCCAGCACGGTCTTGCCGGAGCCGTCGACGCCGTCGATCGCAACGCAGATGCGTCGGTCCGTATGCAATGCCGCAATGGCGGCGGCGAGACGGCCAAGCAGCGCGGTGCGGGTCTCGCTCACGCCGCCAGGTTCACGGCTTGGCCGGTATCAAGAGACCGGCAGGGCGTCCCATTTCTACTTTGCATGGGGTTGTTTTCGCAGTTTTGGTTCCGGCCCGCCGTGGCGCTCAGAGCATGCTGGGCAGCACGCGATCCGGCGGCTTGTGGTTGTCGAGGAAGGTTCTGATGTTGATGATCACCTTCTCGCCCATGTCGACGCGGCCCTCGATGGTGGCCGAGCCCATATGCGGCAGCAGCGTCACCTTGCCGGCCCTGCCGAGCCGCACCAGCTTTGGATTGACCGCCGGCTCGTGCTCGTAGACGTCGAGGCCCGCGCCGCCGATCTCGCCGCTCTCGATCAGCTTGACCATGGTGTCTTCGTCGATCACCCCGCCGCGCGCGGTGTTGACGATGTAGGCCTCTTTCCGGATCAGCTTCAGCCGCCGCGCCGAGAGTAGGTGATAGGTCGCCGGCGTATGCGGACAGTTCACCGAGATGATGTCCATCCGCGCCAGCATCTGGTCGAGGCTCTCCCAATAGGTCGCGCCCAACTCCTCGGCGATCTGCGGCGCGACCGGGCGGCGGTTGTGATAGTGGATCTGCAGGCCGAAGGCCCGCGCGCGCCGCGCCACGGCTTGTCCAATGCGGCCCATGCCGACGATGCCGAGGCGTTTGCCGCCGATGCGGTGGCCGAGCATCCAGGTCGGCGACCAGCCCGCCCAGTTCTTGCCTTCGGTGAGGATGGAAGCGCCCTCGATCATCCGCCGCGGCACCGCCAGGATCAGCGCCATCGTCATGTCGGCGGTGTCTTCGGTCAGCACCTTCGGCGTATTGGTCACCGTGATGCCGCGGGCATGTGCCGCGGCGACGTCGATATTGTCGACGCCGTTGCCGAAATTGGCGATCAGGCGGAGCTTGCAGTCGGGCTGCTTCAGCACGTCCTCAGTAATTTCGTCGGTCACGGTCGGCACCAGCACCTCGGCTGTGCGCACGGCTTCCGCAATCTGCTCCGGGCTCATCGGCGTGTCGTCGAGGTTGAGCTTCGCATCGAACAACTCGCGCATCCGGGTCTCGATGGAGTCCGGAAGCTTGCGCGTGACGACGACGAGAGGCTTTTTCTTAACCGACATTTCCTGCTCTCATGAGGCTGGGCTTAACAAAAGCCTGATGTTCAGACCTCATTAACCCGGGTGTTCGACACTGCCATCTTGCAGTGCGGTCCCCGGCATTTCCTTGGGTTCCCCGACATTTAACCCCGGTTTCCCCCGGGAAAATTCGGCGCTTCTTGTGTTCCGTCCTCTCTAGCAGAAGGCCGGGCCAAGACAAGAACCAAGGAACTTGAAGCCGACAGGCGATTTCGCAGTGCACAGGGGTTTGGGGATTAAGGCGTTCGAAAACGAGGGGCAGCTCGAAGCAGTCGAGCTGTCGCGTTGTCGCAGGAGACGAGTTGATGGGGTTGGGGTTGCGGCGTTTGCGTGCGGTGATGGCTGTGGCGGCGATGCTGGGAACGATTCCCGGTTCGGGCCATGCAGCCAAGGATTCGGCGGCGGCGACGAGCGGCCTGCCCATTCCGCGCTATGTCAGCCTGAAGTCCGATCACGTGAATGTCAGGGCCGGTCCCACCAAGGACAATGATGTCGCCTGGGTCTACACCCGCTCCGGCCTGCCGGTGGAGATAACAGCCGAATTCGAGAACTGGCGTCGCGTGCGCGATTCCGAGGGATCGGAAGGCTGGGTCTATCACTCCATGCTGTCGGGCCGGCGCACCGCCGTGATCACCATGAAGAGCAAGGAAGAGCTCGCGCCGCTTTACGATCGCCCCGATTCCCAAAGCGCCGTCGCAGCGAAGCTGCAGGCCGGCGTCGTCGCGCAGGTGAAGAAATGTTCGAACGGCTGGTGCCGCATCACCGGCAACGGCTTTGACGGATTCATCGAGCAGCAGCGCCTGTGGGGCGTGTATGCGGATGAGAAGGTGGAATAAGGCTGTCGTCCCCGCGAACGCGGGGACCCATAACCACAGGCGGTCGCGTTAAAGCACGCTGTGGCTCCAGCGAAGTCCAAACTCTGACATTTGTGGTTATGGGTCCCGGCTCGCGCTTCGCTTGGCCGGGACGACAGCCGTATTCGGCGTGACTAGCGCTTCTTGCGCAGGCGCACGACCATGTCGACGCGGGCGATCTCGTAACCCTCGGGCACATCGGGCATCTTCGAGAGCACGAGATGCGGGTCGGGGATATCGACCAGCTCGTGATTGTTCTCGAGATAGAAGTGATGGTGCGCGGTCACATTGGTGTCGAAATAGGTCTTGGTGCCGTCGACGCTGACCTGACGCAGCAAGCCCGCATCGGTGAGCTGATTGAGCGTGTTGTAGACGGTTGCCAGCGACACCGGAACCTTGGCGAGCGTGGCTTCCTCGTAGAGCATTTCGGCGGTGAGGTGACGCGCACCCTTGCCGAACAGCAGCCAGCCCAAAGCCATGCGCTGGCGTGTGGGACGCAATCCCGCCGTCTGCAGCATTTCGTTGACGTCGTGCCACGGGCAACCGGTCAACGCCGGTTGATGTCCGGCGGGGCGCGCTGCGCCAGTGTCCGCATCGTCATTGCGGGTCGTTGCGTCGTTGATATCCAAGGTCGTGCCCGTACTCGTACTTCCAGCTGATATTTCACTGGAATATAGAGGGAAATGCCCCAGATGCAAGTTTTTCGCAACTAGAACTTGACCAAGGTTAAAGGGAACGCAGAGGACGGCGTGGCGATTTATCCCGTATCCGCGCTTTGCCGGCCGCTGGGGGCTATGTTACAGAGCGCCCCATCCGAGCCATGCGATTTCGGCAAGGGCCAATGGCGGCCCCCGCAGGGCTATTTTGGCCCGCGCGGCTGCCCGGGGACCATGCGTTCCGCCCGCGGGGTTGCCAGCCCCCGCTCAAAGCGAGCAAATCGCGAATTCGAGAGGTTTTTAGACGATGCTCAATCGGCGCAACGGCTACGAGTATGAAGATTTGCTGGCCTGCGGCCGGGGCGAGATGTTCGGGCCCGGCAACGCCCAGTTGCCGTTGCCGCCGATGCTGATGTTCGACCGCATCAGCGAGATATCAGACACCGGCGGTGAATACGGCAAGGGGCTGGTGCGCGCCGAACTCGATGTGAAGCCCGACCTCTGGTTTTTCGGCTGTCATTTCAAGAACGATCCGGTCATGCCCGGCTGCCTCGGCCTCGATGCGCTGTGGCAGATGGTGGGCTTCTACCTCGGCTGGGTCGGCGGCGAGGGCCGCGGCCGGGCGCTGGGCCTCAGCGAGCTGAAGTTTTCCGGTCAGGTGCTGCCGCATGCCAAGAAGGTGGTCTACCAGACCGACATCAAGCGCGTGATGCGTGGAAAGCTGGTGCTGGGCATTGCCGACGGGTGGCTTTCCATGGACGGCGAGATTATCTATCGCGCGAAGGATCTGAAGGTCGGACTGTTCAAGCAGGGCACGCAACCCGGTAATTGAACTTATCTTTCAGGCCATCACACAAAGACGAACGGACAGGCGAGGCGAACATGAGGCGGGTTGTCATCACGGGGATGGGCATTGTCTCGTCCATCGGTAACAACACCCAGGAAGTGCTGTCGAGCCTGCACGAGGCCAAGTCCGGCATCACCCATGCTGCGAAATACAAGGAGCTCGGCTTCCGCTCGCAGGTGCAGGGCGCGCCGACGCTCGATCCCTCCGGCGTGATCGACCGTCGCGCCATGCGATTCCTGGCCGAGGGCGCGGCGTGGAATCATGTCGCGATGGAGCAGGCGATCCAGGACTCCGGCCTCGAGCCTTCCGATGTCTCCAACGTCCGCACCGGCATCATCATGGGCTCTGGCGGGCCGTCGACACGCACGCTGGTCGAAGCCGCCGACATTGCCCGCACCAAGGGCCCGAAACGCATCGGCCCGTTCGCCGTGCCGAAGGGCATGTCGTCGACGGCCTCGGCAACGCTTGCGACCTGGTTCAAGATCAAGGGCGTCAACTATTCGATCTCGTCGGCCTGCGCGACGTCGAACCATTGCATCGGCAATGCCTATGAGACGATCCAGATGGGCAAACAGGATATGATTTTCGCTGGCGGCTGCGAAGAACTCGACTGGACGCTCTCGGTGCTGTTCGACGCCATGGGCGCGATGTCCTCGAAATACAACGACACGCCGTCCACCGCATCGCGTCCCTACGACGTCAACCGCGACGGCTTCGTGATTGCCGGCGGCGCCGGCGTCGTGGTGCTGGAAGAGCTCGAGCACGCCAAGGCGCGCGGCGCAAAGATCTATGCCGAGCTGGTCGGCTACGGCGCGACATCCGACGGTTACGACATGGTGGCGCCGTCGGGCGAGGGCGCCGAGCGCTGCATGCGCATGGCGCTCAGCACCGTGAAGACGCCGATCGACTACATCAACCCGCACGCCACCTCGACGCCGGCCGGCGATCCCCCGGAGATCGAGGCGATCCGCAAGGTGTTCGGTGTCGGCGACAAGTGCCCGCCGATCTCGGCGACCAAGGCGCTGACCGGCCATTCGCTCGGCGCGACCGGCGTGCAGGAAGCGATCTATTCGCTGCTGATGATGAACAACGGCTTTGTCTGCGAGAGCGCACACATCCAGGAACTCGATCCCGTGTTCGCCGACATGCCGATCGTGCGCAAGCGCATCGACAACGCCAAGCTCGGCACCGTCCTGTCGAACTCCTTCGGCTTCGGCGGCACCAACGCCACGCTGGTGTTCAAGCGGATGGATGCGTGACTTCTTCGTTCCCGGAATAAATTGAGTTGCGTCGTCATGGCCGGGCTTGTCCCGGCCATCCACGTCTTGATACTAGGCTAAGGAAGTCGTGGATGCCCGGGGCAAGCCCGAGTTTTGACCGAGACTGACAATCGGGATGATGCGATGTCGGTCGCGGGCTTGTAGCAGGGTTTGCCGGTGCGTTCGATCCATTCGAGGATGGTGGCGAGGTCGCCCTCCAAAGTCACGTGGTTTTCGCCGCGCTGCTGGCCGGGCGTGATCACGATGCGGTCGATAACCTCTCGGATGGCGTCGGCGGCCTCAAGGGCGTCGTCGGGATGGGACAGCGCCTCGGTCAGCCGCTCGATCCTGCGCCGATAGGCCTCGGAAATGTTCGGATGGATGTCGGGAACGTCCTGCGGCCCATTCGACAGGCGGGCGGTAAAGCTGTCCTGTTTGGCCTCAAGCTCGGTCAGCCGGTCGGACAGGGCGCGATGCCAACCGCCTTGCTCGATGACGCGCACGATCTCTGCGATGGCTTTATTCGTCTCGGCAAGTTCTTGGCGGACGGATTCCGCTGAGCTTCGGCGCTGGCGGTTGAGCCGGTTGGTCTCCTGCGTATAGGCGCGCATGGCCTCGGCGGCTATCTCCGGGGTCATCATGCGCTCGCGCAGCCCGATCAGCACGCGGCTTTCCAGGGCCTTGCGGTCCACGGTGCGGGCGTTGTCGCAGCCATTACCAAGCACATGGTTGGTGCAGGCATAGCGGTCCTGGCCGCGTCGGGCGTAGGAGCCGCCGCAGCAACCACAGAACAGCAAGCCGGACAGCAGGGTACGCGGACGGTGGGTGGCGTTGAGCCCTCCGTTCTTCGCCTTCATGAGCCCCACGGCAGCGCGCGAACCATCGATCTGTTTCTTGTAGAGGGCTGTCAATTCGTCCTGCCGGACCTTGGCGGCGTCCCATAGCTCTTGCGGCACGATGCGAAGCTCGGGAGCCTCGGAGCGTATCCATTCGCTTTCCTTGTTGAGGCGGTAGGCGGAGCGGCCTGTATCGGGGTTCTTCAACTTGCGCTGCCGGTTCCAGCGGATGACGCCGATATAAAGCTCACAATTGAGGATGCCGGAACTGATGGCCCGGTTGCCCCGGATGGTGGTGTCGGACCAGCGCTTCCCGGTGGGACTCAAAATGCCCTCGCGGTTCAGGTCGGCGGCGATGCGCCGCGGTCCCTTGCCGGCGACATATTCGCGGAAGATGCGGCGCACGATCTCGGCCTGCTCCTCGAAGATGGCGCGCTCGCCCCGGATCGGTTCGCCGCGCGCGTCGAGCTGGTGGACGACGCGATAGCCATAGGCGTTGCCGCCGCCGATCTTGCCGGCCTCAACGCGGCCTCGGATGCCGCGATGGGTCTTGATGGCGAGGTCTTTCAGGAACAGAGCATTCATCGTGCCCTTGAGGCCGACGTGAAGCTCGTTGATCTCGCCTTCGGACAGAGTGAAGATGCTGATGCTCGCAAAGCGCAGGCGCTTGAAGATGCCGGCGATATCCTCCTGGTCTCGGCTGACGCGGTCTAGCGCCTCGGACAGCACCATGTCGAAGCGGCCGGCCTGCGCATCGGCCAGCAGCGACTGAATGCCGGAACGAATGAGCGACGCGCCGGAGATGGCGCGGTCGGAATAGGTTCCCACGATGGTCCAGCCCTCGCGGACGGCGCGCTCCCGGCACTGGCGCAACTGGTCCTCGATGGAAGCGTCACGCTGGTTGTCGGAGGAATAGCGGGCATAGAGCGCAACGCGGGTCATCGCAGAAATCCTTTCAATCCCTGTCGGCCTCGTCCTCCGTTCCCTCGGATACGACGGGCCTGTTGTCGTTGGCGGCGTTTAGCCGCTCAAAATCTTCCCGCGCCATGCGGCGGCCGATGATGCGGGCCAGCGTCAGCGCGGCGCGGTCGACTCTTTGCCACGTCCCGGCATCCGGTTGGTCGCTCGCATCGTTGTTGTCGTTGGCCGGAACGATCCGGCCACGTTCCGTGTCGTTCTCGTTCTCCATGCCGTTCCCGCCCTCGAATGAAGACAAAGGGGCATGAAGCGGCAGAAAACTCAGGATGAGAAGTCACAAATGATCGCCGGAGGGCTGTAGCGCCGAAACGGCGGAAAATAGGATTGGTAGTGGAGATTGGCAGCGCATCACACGAACTGCAAGGCTTTCTGGAACGACAAAAAGATAATCCAATGGACCACAATAAGACCACGCCGCCACCTCTTCGTCCTGGGTTGGGAGCGCTGTGCGCCCGCAATCCGCCTTTGTCTGCTTGAAGAGCCCAAACCGGGGCGGCCTCAGGCCGTCAAGGCCGAAGCCGCGAAGCGGGGGCGCGACAGCGCCAGCCTTTACGGCCTGAGGCCGGTCCGGTTCACTGCTTTCAGCAGCAAAAGGACATGCCGCCGGACGGTCTGGCCGAAGGCAGGCAAGCACCGACCTCACCGGACCTCATCGAACTCGCGTTTCGGACGCCACGAGACGGGATCAGCGATCCAGCGGTTGATGTCGGATTCATGCCAGCCGGTCCCGTTGGCACTGATCTTGATCTGTGGTGGGAACGTGCCCTCGGCGATCTTGCGGTAGATGGTGGACCGGGACAGTCCGGTTCGGGAAAGAACGGTTCTCAAACGGATGATACGGTCTGGTTCGCGCATGGCTTCGCTGCCTCCTGCTGACGGTTTCTGACGACTGCAGAGACCAGACAGGCAAGTGTTCAAGGGCGCGCAAGAGGGTTTATCGACTGTTCGTAGCGTGGCGTGCAGACGGCGGAAAATGGATGGATCAAATTCCGATGTTCGGCCTCTGCCGAGGTCGATGCCATGGCTGAAGGCGAGTGGCCGCGCAATCACCGCTACGCCAGCATCGTCTGCAATCCGGAAAAGCGCCGAATTGTCACGCTGCTGCCGGATCGCGAACCCGAGCCTGGCTCGCTGCTCATCCCACAATCGCGATCGTCGCCCGCGACCGTGGCGGCGGATATGGCGAAGCCGCGGCAAAAGCCCTGCCGCACGCGATACAGGTCGCGGATCGTTAGCATCTGATGGAGAACGCTGTCGGGCCTTCCTCGATGCCGTCCGCAAATCGATGCGCCAGTTCGAGATCGAGCGCGCCATCAACGGCCGCGGCGCCGACGAGCGGCGCGCCGTGCTCCAGAAAAAAAGCAAGCCGCTTCTCGAGGACATGCACGCTTGGTTGCTGCGTGAGCGCGAAACCCTCTCGCGCTTTCTCCGAGGTCCTGAAGCAGATCAACTACATGCTCCAGCGCTGGAACGACTTTGCCCGCTTCCTCGACGATGGCAGGATCTGCTCGACCAACAATTGTGCTGAACGCGCATTGAGAAGCATCGCATTGGGGAAGGCGCAACTGGACCTTCGCCGACAGCCCGCGTGGCGCTGACCGCGCCGCCATCCTGCTGACGATGATCACGACCTGTCGCCTCAACGATATCGATCCCAAGGCCTGGCTCGCGGACGTCTTCGCCCGTATCGCCGATCTTCCCGCATCGCGTTTGCACGAACTGCTACCCTTGGAATGGAACCTCCTGCGCCAAGCCGACAAGGCCGCCAATCAGCAGGCCGCCTGACCTCCACACAACGCCTATCATAGACCTCGCAGCGCTCGCGCGCATGCGTCAATCAGGCGGTCTTCGCCGTATGCGTACTTAGCTACGCCAAACGGCTCATATAGCAACGGATTTTGCTATCGCCGCTTTCGGAACATTCGCGGTAACCGCAAGCCCTTCTTTTTTCCAATCGTAAGCCAAGCAGCCCCCGAGTTGGTTTTCAATTCTTTGCACCAAAAGCCGTGATCCGAAGCCGTACTTTTGGGACTCGATGACCGGCGGTCCACGGGCTTCAATCCAATTAAATCGGATGACATCGCCACGATTAGTAATCTTGATCGTAATTTTCCCGTCCGTCGGGAGAAGGCCCCGTACTTCGCGGCGTTGGTCGCCAGTTCGTGGAAAAACAAAGCTAGTGGCGTCCTCGAGTTCTCGCTCACCTCAATGTCATCGCCGAGTAACGCGTAGTGCGCCCCATCGTGGTACGGGGCTAACAGCTCGTCAATCAACGCAAACAGGTTCGTGACGCGCGACGGATTGTCATCGGTTGGCGGGAGAATGAAGTTATGAGCAAGATTAAGGGCCGAAATCCGCCGCGCACCCTATTGCGTTGCCATCGGAGCCGTTTCTCCTACGGCATGGTGGCTTGACGACTTAAGTCTGTCAGCCTTACAATTTTGGCGCGAGCCGCGAGTTACCGCAGCGCGACCCGACGGCGAAACCCTTGATCACGCTGCCGGTGACCGGGAGTTTTTTCGCGATCGTCTGCTTGCAGCCAAGTACCGCCGACGGCACAATAGAGGTTCCCGTAAACCTTGGAGACCTGTTACCGTGGCGACGAAGTTTGAAATCGACTTGGCAAAAGTAAATGCATTGCTCGACGAGGTTGAAGCCCTCATGCGCGAGATGGAACCAGAAGAAACTCTGTACGCGTTCACGGCGCGCGAATCTGCAAAGGGAAAGTTTCTTTTGCGTTGGCTGGTTAAAACTGTCGAGGATGATCCATCGCCCGTTATAGCGCGTTCCCCGCGAACGTCGGTCCATTAATTCGTATGCCGGTCGAGCGAAACCATTTTGGTTATTGCGTGATGGCAACGCGCATCGCGACTTATCCACCTTCATGGCGCTGGCGGATCATTCGGCGGGGAAAGTCTATGGGCGTAGTAATCGAAGGTGCTGGGTTTAGTTCTTACGATGCTGCGCGTTTTGCCGGGAGGGTGGCGTTAACAGATTTTCTCGATGCTCTTACGCAGGAAAGATTGCGAGAGAAGCAAGCCGAAGAGAAAGGAAGCTAGCGAACATCCGTCCCAGCGTCTTGCAAATCAGAAGTAACTATTGCGGAAAATGGTACCAGGCATCGAACGGTTAAACCGTCCTTGCGCCAATCGTATACAATGCTTCCGCCCATCTGGCCTTCGATACTCAACATAGCGAGTTGCGAACCAAAGCCGGTTTGAGTGGGCTCGACGACTGGTGGTCCGTTCTCCTCGCACCATACTATCTCAAGCCTGTTCGCAGCTGGGGCTGACGTAACCTTAACCGTGACGCGGCCCTCGGACACAGACAGCGCGCCGTACTTCGTAGCGTTCGTGGCAAGTTCGTGCAATAACAAAGCAAGCGGGGTCGCTGCGTGTTCTTCAACAGGTACGTTATCGCCGAGCAATTGAATGCGCTTATTGTTTTGATACGGACTCAGTAGCTCGTCGAATAAGCCGAACAGCGTCGATTGCCGGCCTAGCGCGCGGGGCCTAATAAAATCATGAGAACGTCCGAGGGCTGCGATCCGTTGCCTAACCTCTGCAGCAAACTCCTTTGCGCCGGGGTGGTTTTTCGCCGCAAGCGAAATTAGGCCAGACACAACCGCGAAGATATTTTTTATGCGATGGCTGAGTTCAGTCGAAACGAGCGCAAGTTTTCTTTCCGCTTTGATTTGTTCGGAGATGTCAGTGTTCACTCCGAACCAGCCTGTAACGTTTCCCGAACCGTCAAAGGTCGGACTGACCTGCGTGAGGAATGACGAAAAGCTACCGTCAGCCGCCTTGAGCGGAAATACCATATCGAACGGCATCCCGGTGGCGATGCAATTCCGCCACTTCATGAGCACCGAAGGCAGTTCATTCGGGTCATGCACGGATTGCCAACCCCACCCTTCCATCGCGGCCGGAGTAGTGCCGGTGTATTCGTACCAACGCTTGTTGTACCAGATGATGTAGCCGTCAGGATTTGCCATCCAACATAGCGTTGGGATGTTGTCGGCCAAGGCACGGAAGTTGATGTCGAGGACTGACACTTTGGATACCTGACAAGGCTCCCTGACATTACGGTGGGCTTTTTTGTCAAGCAAGAACAATTGTCGGATGACGGGCAGACAGTCGTGTTAAAATAGCTTAAATTTCAAACAACGCCGGGCTCCGCAGGCAATCCGGTGTGAGAGACAGTCGGTTCGACCCGCCACCTCCCGCCATTCGGCAACCGGAGGTATCGCGTTGGACGAACAAATCATTTTCGTTGTTGAAGACGAACAGCCTATTCAGGATGTTTTGCGCGCGGCTTTCGAAGATGCCGGTTTTGCAGTGACGGCAGCCAAGAGTGCGGAGGATGCAATTGGGCTGCTGGCCGAGCAAGGAGCAAGGCACCCGGTTTAGCGCCTTATTGACTGACGTGAATTTAGGTAGGTCTAAGCTGACCGGGTGGGACGTTGCCAAGCACGCGCGGGAAATAAAAGCTCACATTCCAGTCGTTTACATGACAGGCGCTAGCGGTCACGAATGGGGATTCAATGGTGTTCCGAATAGTCTTGGTCACAAAGCCGTTTGCGAGCGCTCAGGTCGTGACTGCAATTTCGCAGCTTCTAAACAGCAGCTCGTCATCGGCTGAACCCTAAGTTCTGCGCTACGCAAGCAACTCTGTCTTACATTACGCGCGTATTTCTTACCCACGGTTGATGGGTTCAAATTAATTTATAAACGCGCTCTCGCGAAAAATAAAGAGAAGCCGGCAACTTGCGTTGCCGACCCTTTTGGGACGCTTACTTCGACATTCCCATTTCTATAGCTTTGTTCATGTGGGTTTTGCAGCCAGCCATATCTTTCTTTTCCATCATTTCTTTAGCCATGGTCATCTCTTTCATGCCCATGGTCTTCTTTTCGCCGGCCGGCATTTTCTCCATGTTGGCGTTCGCCTTCATCATATTCGCGTCACTACAGTCCATCATTTCAGCGGCTTGTGCACAGACGGGTGCAATCGCGAAGAGGGAAGCAACGGCGAGTAACCCGAACAGTTGTTTGCGCATTTGAAAGTCCCAACGTTATCCCGGCGATATTACCGGATACTGGGAACTTTCTTCTATTTAACAAGTTCCTTTTGGAATAAATTTTTGTTCCGTCTTAAGAAGATTTGGAATGATGGAAACGATTGATCGCGTGATGCAAGCCTATATGCGCGTCCAGAAGCTGGAAGAAGCTCAACGCCAACTTGTGCGCCACGAGCTTTCCAAGTTTATCGCTGAGTTGCGAGACCTTGGTGGGCAAAACAAAAAACCAAAGCGAAGTCGTCGATGCATCTAGTCAGCGTAAGGAGCGCGCACAACTTTAGTCGCGCGGACGTTCACTTTTGCACTTTCAATCTCTTGTGTGTGGGCCAATGCGCTCTCAGCAAGATTCCAAGCCGTTTGGGCATCATTGCGATGTTTACCGACGCATTTTAACGCTACGGCACGCTCGTCACCCGGAGGTAATTTCTGCGCCTCTACAAGAAGCCTTTGAGCCTGAGCTTTGAGTTCGGCAACGTCGGTTGAATGTTTCATTTGCATCCCGGCGATCGCGATTAAGCTTTGCCAAAAAAGGGGGCCAGCGATCAAGCGACCCAACTGGCCACTATGTTCACTTTCGAAGAGGTCAGTATTTGGCGACGACCGGGCCTCCCAAATTGAAGCGGTAGTTGATACCGGCTTTGAAGGTATGCTCGTCACTGCGGAACGATCCCAATCCAACAAGTGCGACGGGTCCAACGACAAACTGAGACCTGCCGAAGTTGAAATATTGATATTCCAGCTTGCCGGACCAATTTTGCGTGAACAAATACTCGAGACCGCCGCCGACGGTGTAACCGTCCTGCCTTCGGTTATAAATAAAGGGAACCGGAGCCCCGGCAACAGTCACAGCAAGGTTGTTGCCTTTGTCGCGGAAACCATAACCACCCTTCACATAGAGAAGGCCCGGACCCCACGTCCAACCTGCCCGAGCCGTGACGGATCCGAGACCCCGATTGTTCGAGTTATTTGTCACGAGGCCAGCTCCGCCTGGAGCGACAAAGGCAAAACCGTTGTTGTTGTTATTGTCGACTTTGAAGCTGTAGTTCGCTTCGACACCCACGACCCAGCTTTGCGCGAACTGGTAGTCCGCACCGCCCTGAACACCAGCGATGAACCGGCCGTTGTTGTTGCCGAATACGTTGTTGTTGCGCCAGTCTCCGCCGACGTGACCGCCAATATAGAAACCGGTCCAATTGTAAACTACGGCCGGGGCCGTGTACGCGGGGGCTTTCGTGTATGGCCGCGCTGCAAGATCGGCAGCGAAAGCCGGTGCAGTCGCTCCTAACGCGAGAAGAGCAGTGGTTCCGAGCAGCATTTTTTTCATGGGTTCCTCATGTAGACGTTCATCGTCCAAACTAGACTAGATTGCCTGACTTTCGAGTTTCTGGCTGTCTCTCGTTTGCAACATTGGCATGCAAAATACTTTTACGATGCTGGCAGGGATTGTAGCGGCGTCTAATTTGAGCTTGGCGGAACCGGCCTCGCCTTTTTTGGTAGAAGCACTCGATCAATGGTCCGGATGGCGTCGGCCTCTGCGGTTAGGCGATTGGAAGACGAACCGCTTATCGCCCGATTTGCGAGGATGACGGTCCACTTCCAGCGTTGCGCTGGATCGATGCCCTGCACGATGGTGTATTCGATACCGCGGTGTTCCATTGAGATTTACCGTCTAAGCAAAACTAGGCTCACCATCGCAACGCCGAAAATCGTAAGTAACAGACCCCCAACCGTCCAATACATGTAATTGGTTGTCACTGGGTCGCTTGGCCAAACAAATAGGCCGGTTCCGAGTCCGACCCAGTGAAGGCCAAGCAATATGAGAAGTACGCAGGGGAAAATGAATCTGATTTTCATTAACTAAGCTCCGGTCACTTGCGCCATTCCGCCGCAAGAGTTGGTGCATCGACTCAGACGAAATATCAGATCGCTCCATAACGCCGCACGCAATAGGCCGAACCGGCCAACTTTAAAAAATCAGGAGCCGTCAAGCAATCGAACTTTCCGCGTTTGACAAAGTGCGGCTTTCCCCCATACCGTTTTTTGGAAATGAGGGCGTGAGACGTGACGGCATCGCAGGAACCAGCAGCAGGACAAAAAGGGGGAGCGGCTGTGCGCTTGGCCTCGCCGAATGCTCACAGCCGTTGCGCCTCGCCGATTATGACCGTCCCCGAGGCCTGTGAGTATCTGCGCACGTCGCGCGCCGGGCTTTATCGAATGACCGACACCGAAGCAGTCGCCAAGCCTGTCAGACGTGGCGGCAGAGCGTTCTTTCGCCACGCGCATATCGCTGGCGTAGCTGCAAAGTTGGAAGCGCTCGCGATGGATTCTGAACTAGGACTGTAATTGTTGCCCCTGCGTTGCCCCGGAGCCTTTTCGGCCATCAGCCGATCAGACCCCAAATGCTCGTAAGTGTTTAATTTGGTTGGTGAGCGCGGAGGGACTCGAACCCTCGACCCCATGATTAAAAGTCACGTGATCCGTCCGATCCCCAGCGCACAGCGTTGCACACACCCAGCTTCCTGTTTACCGAAGTATGGATCAAATTCCGATGCCCCGGCCTCTACCGAGGTCGATGCCGTGGCTGAAGGCGAGTTCGATGCCGAGCCGGCGGCCTGATTCGAACGCGATGCCGAGATCCTTCTTGCGGTTGGCAAGCATAGATTCCAGTTGCGGATCGCGTTCGAGGCTTTTCGCCATGTCGCCCATCGTCGAGCGCGTCGCCTTGTAGCCGGCGATGTCGCCAGCCTGATACTGACGCTGGCTGGTGTGGTCGAGCTTCTGCCAGCGTTCCACGAAACGGTCGGCCCGGCGGCTCGGATCGGTGCGGATTTCGGTTTCGAGCTGGAGAGCGCGGATGGCGCGGTTGACCTGGCCGCCAGCTGCCTCGCGGACAAGTTCCGGATTTTTCTTATAGGCGGCTTCGGCGTCGTGCGAGCCATAGGGCCGCACCTCCTCGAAGACCCTGCGGGCCTCCTGCAATTGCTTCACCTGCTCCGGGCTTGCCTTGCCGCCCCGCTCCTGGATATCGAAGATCGTATCCACGGCTCGAGCATGGCGGACGAGCGCCTTGGTGCGGGCTTGGCGCAGCGCCGCTTCAGGGTCTTCCGCCGCCTTCCTTTCCGGCGCTTCCCTTTCCGGCCTCCGCGCGCCGTCCGGGCCACGCACAGCTTCGGCAGACGGGCGCAGGCCATCGAATATATTGCGCACCCTCTCGGGCACGACCCTGCGCACGATCTCGGCCACGTGCTCGCGGAAGGTGATCCCGCGTCGCTCGGCATAGCCTTGGGCCGGATCGCGCTGCTCGTAGTCCGAGGCCATGTCCTTCGCCCGGTCGCGCGACAGGGTGCGGACGAGCCGGTCCGGATTGGCAAAATCGTCGCGGCCATAGTGCAAGTCCATGCCGTCGCGGTGCCGCGACAGGGCGACATAGCTGCCATGGGCATCCATCCCCGGCGTCGCCAGCACATAGGCGCGGTCCACTGTTATGCCCTGCGCCTTGTGAATGGTCGCGGCATAGCCATGGTCGATACGGTTATAATCCTTGAGGTCAAAGGTGACGCCGCGCCTGTCATCGGTGCGCACCGACATGGCTTGGCGGCTGACCTGTTCGATGGTGCCAAGCGTTCCGTTCTTCACGCCGAGGCCGCGCTCATTTTGCAGGAACATGACGCGATCCCCGCTGGCAAAACTGCGCGCGCCGCGCTCGACCGTCACGTGCACCTCATCGCCAAGGCTTCCGGCTTCCCGCATCTTTTCGCGCGCTGTCTCGTTGAGCGCTCGCACCTCGTCATTGGTGTGGGTGAGGATGATGCGGCTCTTATCCGGTGACGCCTGCCGCTCGCGGTCCCAGCGCTCGATCAGATCGCCGCGCGCCTGCTCTCGGGTTTGCGCGCGGTGCACCATGCCATGGGAGCGGTAGGCTTCAAGCGCATCGCCGTTCCTGCCGGTCGCCAGATCGCGCGTGGCATCGCGCTGCCAGTCCTCCCGCTGGCGACGCACCTCTCCGATTTCCGCGCCGCCATGACGCTCATGAATCGAGCGGAAGGCCGCGCCCGCCTCGATGGATTGCAACTGCCTGATATCGCCGACCAGCACAATTTTCGCACCGGCCTCGGCAGCATGGGACAGCACACGCTCCAACTGGCGCGTGCCGACCATGCCGGCCTCGTCGATCACCAGAACATCGCGCGCGGTGAGCTGGTCGCGGCCCTGTCCCCAGCCATGCTCCATGCTGGCGATCGTGCGCGACGCGATGCCCGATCCGCTTTCGAGGTTTTCCGCCGCGATGCCGGAAAGTGTCACGCCGCGGACCTCATAGCCCGCCGCCTCCCATGCCTCCCGCGCCACGCTCAGCATCGCGCTCTTGCCGGTCCCGGCATAGCCGACGACGATGCCGAGATCGCGCCCATCCATGATGTGCGCCAGCGCGTCGGCCTGCTCGCCCGACAGCACAAGGCCGCTCCGTTCAGCTCGCGCCAAAGCCGCTTCGCGGTCCGTGCCAAGCACCTCATGGCGCTCCCGTTCCGCCACCAGTTCGGCGGCGCGGTGCAGGCGCTGTTCAGCCTCGATCATCTCGCGGGTGGTGAACCGATCCTCGCCGCGAGCGTCCCTGCCGAGTTCGACCAGATCTGGGGCGCTACGCATCGCGCCCATCACCTCGTTGAACTGGTCGATCCCATCGCTGTGCCGGTGCGCAAACTTCGCCATGTCTCGCTGCGTGAAGGTCGATTGCTGATGCGTGATGGCGTCCAAGGCGACCGAAGGATCGGCGATGATCCGCGCGCCATTGCCGCGCGCGATCTCGCGGTGCATCTCGGCGCGATCGGCCTCGGTCCCTTCGCCCTCGATGCCCCGGTCCTCGATACGTTTGGCGGACGCGCCGATCTGGCTTTGCGGCTCGAGCGCGACGCCCTGTGCTTCCAGGCTGCGATGGTCGATGCGCGCGTCGATGTCGAGTTCGGCAAGGCGCTCGTTGGCAAGCCCGGCCCAACGCTCGCGCCAGCGCTCGACCATCTCCGTGCGGTTCCACTCCCGCACCTTCTGGCCAAAACCGTTCTCTTCCACCGCGCGCATGGTCAACATGACATGCGCATGGGGTTTGGGCATGCCGTCTTCGCCGATGTCCCAATGCACATTGAGATCGGCGAT
>JAKFVP010000090.1 GCA_021732175.1 Bradyrhizobium sp. | reverse complement strand
CATGGTGCGCGGCAGCGATACGCCGCGATCCTTCAGCGACAGCGGCTTGCGGCCATGGCCGAGATCGTAGCCGCCTTCCCAGATGTGCAGGTCGCTGTGGCAGACACCGGCAGCCTTCACCTTGATCAGCACCTGCGTGCCCGTCGGCTGCGGCGTCGGCTGATCGACTTCCTTCAGCGGGGCGTTGAAATCGGCAACCTGGAAACTCTTCATGGCTTCTCTCCCGGAGATAGTTTCTTGTTAGAGCATTGATGTGATTGGGTTGAAGTGGTGCGACGTCGGGAGTCCACCTCTCCCTTGGGAGAGGTCGGCGCGCAGCGCCGGGTGAGGGGTTGCGGTCCCTCGTTAGAGCAGCGCCCCCTCACCCGATTTGCTGCGCAAATCGACCTCTCCCCGCTGGGGAGAGGTGAACCGAGCGCGCGGCCAACCGATTCAACCAAAGTCCATCATGCCTTGGGCGCGACCTTGCCACGTCTATCCTGTCAGGACAAACGCCGTTCTGCGCGGCCGGTATTCAGATCAGCGGGTAATGGCAGGCCGCATATTGCCCGGCTGCGACCTTGCGTAGTTCCGGCACTTCGGCGGCGCATCTGGCGTCGGCGCGCGGGCAGCGGGTGCGGAAGCGGCAGCCCGAGGGCGGCGCGATCGGCGACGGCGGCTCGCCCACGGCGACGGCCTCCGCGGGACGCATGTCGGGATCGGGAACGGGAATCGCCTCGATCAACAGCGCGGTATAGGGATGCGCCGGTTTGGCAAACAACTGCTCTGATGGCCCGACCTCGCAGAGCCTGCCGAGATACATCACCGCGACGCGGTCGCTCACCGCCTTCACCACGGCAAGGTCGTGAGCGATGAAGAGCAGCGTCAATCCGTAGCGCGCCTTCATCTCCTCCAGCAGGTTGAGAATCTGCGCGCGGATGGAAACGTCCAGCGCGGATACCGGCTCGTCGCAGATGATGAACTCGGGATTGAGCACCAGCGCACGGGCAATGCTGATGCGCTGGCACTGACCGCCGGAGAACTCATGCGGCAGCCGCCCCATCACCAGCCCGGGGTCGAGACCAACGGCAGCGAGTACGTCGCTGACCATCTGGTGGCGCTTCTGGGGATCCTTGACGCCGGCAATGATCAATGGCTCGGCCACGATGTCGCCGATCCGCCGCCGCGGATTGAGCGAGGCGATCGGGTCCTGGAAGATGAGCTGCACGCGCTGGCGCATCTTGCGCAAGGCATCGCCGCGCATCGCGGTCAGGTCGTTGCCGTCGAACAGCACCTTGCCGGACTGCGGCCGGCGCAATTGCAGCACGGCGCGGCCGAGCGTGGACTTGCCGCAGCCGGACTCGCCGACCAGTCCCAGCGTCTCGCCGCGTGCGACTTCCAGGTTGACATCGGAGACGGCGTGAACGGTCTTGGCGCCCACGACGTACTCGACAACGAGGTTCTCGACCTTCAACAGCGGTTCGGAAGGCGAAGGTTGCAACATCATGCGGGCACGGTGGCTGGCATTTCGATCGGATGGAAGCAGGCGAATTGATGCGCGGGCGTCTCCGCCTCCGTCAGCCCCGGCTTCTCCTGATGGCAGCGCGCCACCGCATAGCGGCAACGCGGCGAGAACGAGCAGCCCTTGATCGGGCGCGTGGGATCCGGAGGCCGGCCGGAGATCGCCGGCAAAACCGTGTGGGGCGCGGCGTCAAGCTTCGGGATCGCAGCCAGCAGCGCCTCGGTGTAGGGCATGCGCATCTTCTTGAACAGCGCAAGCGTCGGCGCGCGTTCGACCACACGGCCGGCATACATCACCGCGACTTCGTCGGTGCGGCCGGCGACGACGCCGAGGTCGTGGGTGATCAGGATCATCGCCATGTGGCGGCGGCGCTGCTCGCGCGCCAAGAGGTCGAGGATCTGCGCCTGGATGGTGACGTCGAGCGCGGTGGTCGGCTCGTCGGCGATCAGCAGCTTCGGCTCGCAGGACAGCGCAATGGCGATCGCCACGCGCTGGCGCATGCCGCCGGAGAGCTGATGCGGGTATTGCGTCAGCCGCTGCTCAGGTGCGGGGATGCCGACGGCGGTGAGCAGTTCAACGCTGCGCTTGCGTGCAGCGGCGATATCGAGTTCGAGATGCGCCTGCAATGTCTCGATCAACTGGGTACCGATGGTGAGCACCGGGTTGAGCGAGGTCATCGGGTCCTGGAACACGACCGCCAGCGAGCGGCCGCGCAGTTTTCGCAGGGCTTCCCGGTCGAGGCTGACGAGGTCCTGGCCGTCGAACATCACACGGCCACCGAGCTTGGCCTTCTTGGGCAGCAGCTGCAGGATGGCGCGTGACAACATCGTCTTGCCGCAGCCGGACTCGCCGACCACACCGAGCGTCTGCCCGGCGCCGACAGTGAGATTCACCCGATCCACCGCGCGCAGATTGCCCCGCGGGGTCGGCAGGTCGACCACGACATTCTCGACCGAAAGCAGCGTCGTGCCCGTCACAGCGCGCCCTGCCGCGGATCGGTCAGTGCACGCAGGGTGTCGCCGACGAGGTTGAAGGAAAGCACGGTCAGGAACATCGCCACCGCCGGAATGAAGGCGAGCCGCGGCGCGACGTCGAGACTTTCGCGTCCCTCCCCGATCATGCTGCCCCAACTCGAGATCGGCGGCGGAACGCCAAGGCCGAGGAAGGACAGCGAACCTTCGACCACGATCACGACGGCGACGCCGAGCAGGAAGAAGGCGAACAGCGGCAGGATCACGTTCGGCAGCAATTCGCGCAGCAAGATGCGCGCGTGCGAGGCGCCGAGCGCTTCGGCGGCAATGACGAATTCGCGTCGCGACAGCGTCAGCGTAGCGGCGCGGGCCACCCGCATGAAAGCGGGAATGCCGAGCACGCCGAGGATAAGGGTGAGATTGAAGATCGACTGCCCGACAAAGGCGATCACGGCCAGCACGAGGATGAGCGGCGGGAAGGCCAGCAGCACATCCATGGCGCCGACGACGAAAGAGCCAAGCCTGCCCCGGAAATAGCCGGAGAGCATGCCTAGCGCGCCGCCGAATGTGAGGCCGATCAGCGGCGCGCACAGGCCGACGACCAGCGAGATGCGCGCGCCGTAGATCAGGCGCGAAAGTTCATCGCGGCCGAGCCCGTCGGTGCCGAGCCAGTGCGCCGCCGAGAACGGCGCACGCCGCTCCAGCATGTCCATCGTCGTCGGATCGGCGATCGGCAGCAGCGGCGCGAACATCGCCAGCGCGAAGACGAAGATCATCCATCCGATCGCGCCCCAGAACAGCACGCCGAGCCGCCTGCCCTTGCGCACCGGCTCGGTGACGGCCTCCTCGGCGAGATCGAGTTCAAGCGTGGCCATGACGGATCCTGGGGTCGAGAACGGCGTAGAGCAAGTCGACGATGAAGTTCATGATGACGAAGCCTGCGGCCACCAGCAGCACCACGCCCTGCAGGATGATGAGGTCGCGCGTCAGGATCGCGCCGACCAGCAGCCGGCCGATGCCGGGAAGCGCAAAGATCGTTTCGACGATCAGCGCGCCGCCGATCAGCCGGCCGATATTGATGCCGGTGATCGTCACCAGCGTCAGTGACGACGGCTTCAACGCGTGCACGAACAGGATGCGGGCCGGCGTCAGCCCCTTGGCTTTCGCCAGCGAGATGTAGTCTTCCTGCAACGTCGCAATCATGTCGGAGCGCAGGATGCGCATGATCCCGGGCCATTCCGCTAACGCGAGTGTCAGCGATGGCAGCACAAAGAAGCGCAGGTTGCCCAGCGGGTCCTCCGCAAACGGCACGTAGCCGGTCGCCGGCAACCAGCGCAGCTCAACCGCAAACAGGTAGATCAGCAGGATCGCTGACAGGAAGGTCGGCACCGACAGCATGCCGAATGCCGTTCCGGTCATGAAGCGGTCGAACGGTCCGCCGCTGCGCGCGGCACAGATGATCGCCAAGGGCACGCCGATCGCCAGCGCGCCGAGCTGGGCCAGCAGCATCAGCTCGATAGACACGGGGAGCCGCTCGGCAACGGCCTGCAGCACTGTTTGCCCGGTGCGGAAGGAGCGGCCGAAGTCGCCCTGCAGCACATTGCCGAGCCAGATGAAGTAGCGTTGCCAGATCGGCTGATCGAGCCCCATGTCGCGGCGCAGCGCCGCCAAGTTCTCCGGCGTTGCCTGGTCGGCGAGGATCGTGAGCGCAAGATCGCCCGGCAGCAGCGACGCGATCGAGAACGTCAGCAGCGAGACCGCAATCAGCACCGGCAGCAAATAGAGGAGCCGGCGTGCGACGAAGAACGCCATGGCAGGCTATTCCTTCCAGGCGCGCGATACGTCGATCACTCCGCTGTACATTTTCGGCAGGCCTTTGACCTTCACCGTCGAGATTGCGTAGTAGGTGTTCTGGAAGGTCCAGAACCAGATCGCCTCCTTGTTGATCAATCGAGTGATCTGGCAATAGAGGTCGATACGCTTGTCGGTATCCGCCGTCGTGCGCGCCTTGTCGAGCAGCCCGTCAAGCTCCGGATTGGAGTAGTTGGCAAGCGCCACCGGGCTTCCGGTCTTGAAGTTGGCGTACATCTGCGGATCGGGATCGGCGAGGTCGACGATGCGCCACGGCGTCATCATGAACTGCCGCGTGAAGGCGCGCGCCGGAATGGTGGCCTGGTCGACCTGCTCGATCTCCATGCTGGCGCCGGCATTCTTCCAGAATTGCTGCAGCACCTGTCCGTTGGCGCGGCCGCGCGGCGTTGCCGTGACCAGCATCTTGAACTCGACGGGCTTGCCGTAATCCTTGATCAGCGCCTTCGCCTTCTCGACGTCGAGCGGCAGCGCGCCGTCGTCCTTGCACTTGACCCACGAACCTTCGCCGTAAGGGTTGCTAGCGGGACGCGCCAGGCCGTTGGTGACCGCCTGCGACCATTTCTTGCGGTCGATTGACATGACCAGCGCCTGGCGCACGCGCACATCGTCGAACGGCGCAACCTTGGTGTTCATGGCGTAAACCGTGGCACCGGACCCAGTATAAGTATGCACGGTCAGCTTAGAGTCCTTTTGCGCCCGCTGGATGTTGTCGGCATCGTATTCGTCATCCCAGATCAGGTCGACTTCGCCCGATTGCAGGCTGGCGAAGCGCGACTGCGCATCGGGCAGCGGTTTCAGGATGATGCGATCGAGAAAGATCTTGTCCTTGTCCCAGTAGTTCGGGTTCTTTTCCAGGATCATGCGATCGCCGGCCGTCCATGACTTCAGGACGTACGGGCCGGTACCGACAGGATTGCGGTTGTAATCGTCGCCCTTTTCCTTCCAGGCCGTCGGCGAGTGCATCGCGGCGTTCTGGTTCGCGTAGGACACGAGCGTCGGATAGTTCACCGAGGGATCGACGAGGTTATAGACCACGGTCAGCTCGTCCGGCGCCTCGACGCTTTTCACTGCCGCGATGTAGAACGCGCAGCGGCACTTGTTGGCGGGATCCTTCTGCCGGTCGAAATTCGCCTTGTAGGCTGCCGCATTGAACGGCGTGCCGTCATGGAATTTCACGCCGGGGCGAAGCTTGAAGGTCCAGGTCTTGAAGTCCTCCGACGGCTCCCACGACAGCGCGAGCCGCGGCTGGGCCTTTCCGTTGGCGTCGAGATAGGTGAGCGTTTCGAAGATCGCGGATGAAGCGGTCAGTGCCGCGGTGTCGTAGACGCCGACCTTGAGCGGATCGAAACCGGGGATGTCGAGTTCGAGGCCGACGGTGATGGTGCCACCGGCCTTCTGCGCGCTGGCCGGACTGCCCGACAGTGCAAATGCCGCCACAAGGAAAATCGGCGCAAATGCGCGCGAGCGGGCTGCCGCAATCATGGTTTCCTCCCTCCAAACAGCGTCTGTCCGGTATTCCGGATCGTAAACGACGTGTTGTCAGATTGACGGAGTTCGTGCGCGGCTGCAAGCCCGCAACATCACCGGCGAGATGAAAAGACGCAGGGGCAGAGTTAACGCCGCGCGGCCGCCGCCGGCTTGTCCGCAAACGCCGCGATCTCGGAGTCGGTAAGCCCGGTCTCCTTCAAATAGGCACGGGTGTGTTCGCCGAGCGTTGCCATCTTTTTCGCCGCCGACACTTTTGCGCCGGACATGCGGAACGGCAGGTTGAGCACCTTGAAGGTTCCGCCGCCATCCTCGACTTCAGCCAGCGCACCGCGATGGGCGATCTGCGGATCGGCCAGCGCCTCCTTGACAGTGCGATAGGCCGACGACGGCACGCCCTCGGCATTGAGCGCAGCGAGGCATTGCGCGGTATCGACGGAGCGCGACCAGGCTTCGACGCCCTCCATCAGCTCCGCCCAGTTCTCGCGGCGATCGGCATATTTGGCGAAACGTGCATCGCTGACCCATTCGGGATGACCGATCACCTGCATCAGGCTCTGGAACGTCTTCTCGCTGGCGATCGCGACCATCACATAGCCGTCGCTTGTCTCGATCGGCCCGAACATCGGCCGCTGCGTCGGCTTCACCTCGAATTGCGACCACTGCATTTCGTTCAGCGTGAGACTCAGCATGGATTCCAGCATCGACACGTCGATGTGCTGGCCCTTCCCCGTCGCGTGACGCTGGTACAGCGCAGCGCCGATGGCGCCGAAGGCGTAGACGCCGGTCAGGACGTCGGCGTGATAGATGCCGCAGTAATCCGGGCGCGTGCGGCCGGGCTGGTAGGCGAGATGCGCCATCTCGTAACCGGAGGCGGCGTGGATGACGGGCGCATAGGCCGGCAATTCCGCCGACGGTCCGGTCTGGCCGTAGCCGGAGATCGAGCAATAGATCAGCTTCGGATTGACCGATCGCAGCGAGTCGTAATCGAGCCTCAAGCGCTTCATCACGCCGGGGCGGAAATTCTCCACCAGCACGTCGGCCGTGGCGACCAGCCGGCGAACGGCTTCGACGCCGGCTGATGATTTCAGGTCGAGCACGACGCTGTTCTTGCCGATGTTGAGCTGGCCGAAGGCGGTGCTGCAGTGATTGCGCAGCGGCGGGCGGGTGCGCATCGTCTCGCCTTCGGATGTCTCGACCTTGATGACCTCGGCGCCGGTGTCGGCCAGCATGCGCGTGCAGTGGGGACCTGCAATGGTGGTCGAGAAGTCGAGTACGCGAAGCCCCGCAAAACTCCCTGTCAAATTACCCTCACCCTGCCCTTCTATGGTCATTGTCGTTTCAGCTCCCTTTACGCCGCCGCGCTCGCTTTCACGGAGGCGGCGCGACCCTAGTTGGGCTAGCTTCGGCAGGAAAGCCTGCTGCCCGGAGCCGTCCCTTCGCCGCGCGCATCTCAAGTGCAAGAAATTGGAACCGATCTTGCATGGCAGCATATGAGGTCTGGTAACGAGGGTGCATTGAAGGTCCTCTTTGTCACCACGGAGATGGACGATTTTGTCCGCGTCGGCGGGCTCGCCGCCGTTTCTGCCGCCCTTCCCCGGGCGCTACGTTCCTGGAGCGACGTACGGATCATCCTCCCCGGCTACCGGGACGTCGTCGAGCAGTTCACCCATATTGAAATCGTTGGACAATGTGCCGCTGAGGCGGAGATGCCGGCGTGCGCGCTGGGGCGCACTTCGACGCGGGACGGACTGCCCGTCTATGTGCTTTTGTGCCCGCAACTCTACGACCGGCCGGGCAATCCGTATGGCGACGAGAGCGGCCGCGACTGGCCCGACAATGACATCCGGTTCGGCCGGCTGGCGTCGGCCGCCGCGGAACTTGCGATGGGCAATCTGGACAGGAATTGGGCAGCCGACCTCGTCCACGCCAATGACTGGCAGGCGGCGCTGACGCCGGCCTATCTCGCCTGGAAGGGCGCGAGGATCCCCTCGATCCTGACCATCCACAACCTTGCCTATCAGGGGATTTTCCCGAGGGACTCGCTGCGGCGGATCGGCGCACCGGAGGAGTCCTTCCACATCGACGGCCTCGAATTCTACGACCAGCTTTCCTTCCTCAAGGGCGGCCTAATCTACGCCTCGCATTTGACCACCGTCAGTACGAACTATGCGAAAGAGATCACCACGGCCGAACTGGGCTGCGGGCTGGAGGGCGTGCTGCAGCTTCGCTCCAACGCCCAGCAGCTCACGGGAATCCTGAACGGCATCGACGAAAGCTGGGACCCCCGCTACTGCGCGCAGCTCGCCCAGCCCTTCGGGGCCGGCGACTGGGAAGGCAAGCAGGCCAATGCCGACTATGTCCGCCGGCAGTTCGGGCTTGCCGTGTCGCGCGGCCCGATGTTCGGCCTTGTTGCGCGGCTGGTGCACCAGAAGGGAATCGATCTCGTGCTGTCGGCAGCGGACGAGATTATCGAGGCCGGCGGGCAGATCGTCGTCACCGGCAGCGGCGAGCCGGCGATCGAGGATGCTTTGGTGCAGGCGCACCGGCGCCGGCCGGACGCGATTGGCGTTGCGATCGGCTTCAATGACGGCCAGGCGCGCCGGATCTTTGCCGGCAGCGACTTCACGCTGATGCCGTCGCGGTTCGAGCCCTGCGGGCTGAGCCAGATGTATGCGCAGCGTTTCGGCTCGCTGCCGATCGGCCACCAGACCGGCGGACTCGCCGAGACCATCAAGGATGGCGAGACCGGATTTCTGTTCGACAAGCCGTCGACGGAATCTTTCCTCGGCAGCGTGCGGCGCGCTTTCTCGACCTTCAGCGCCAAGGACCGTCTCGACACGATGCGGCGCAGCGCGATGGCGCAGTCCTATAGCTGGAGCCTTTCCGCCGAGCGCTACAACGGTCTCTATCGCAAGATGATTGGCGCAGCCGCGACCTGAGGCTCACGCCGGTCAGTGTCGCGCATCAGGTAACTAGCGTGCGCTTCGGCTCGACGATCTCGAACATCCGCGGAAATTCATCCATCAGCATCATCAATTCGCCGAGCCGAAGGGGATTGCCGGATACCTTGATCTTGCCGGCGCCGACAGCGTCCGGGAAAGAGGTGAGCTTGGCGATGACTTCGTCGAGCACGCTGCGCTCCAGCACAAATCCCGCATCGGCATCGCTGGCCTGCGCGCCGGCGACATAGGTCAGCGCGGAATTCTCCAGATTGAGGATGAACTTCTCGCCGGTGTCGGTGAAGTGCCAGTTCAGCACAATGCGCTTGCCTTCCGCTTTCGGACCGTTGAGACGGACACCCAGCACGTCCCAGAGCTGCTCGGTGCGCAGCGCGGCGAGCGTTTCGCGCGGCATGGCTGCGCGCGGCGGCGCCTTCGGCATGCCGTGCCGCAGTTCCTGCGCGCCAAACAGATAGGCATTGCGCCAGGTCGAGCTCTCGGCGGCGTAGCCGAGCTGCTCGAAGGTGTCGGCCAGCAGCGCGCGCGCCGCCTGGTTATCGGGGTCGGCAAACACCAGATGGCCCACCGCCTGGGCGACGAAGCGGAATTCTCCTCTCGCAAAATCCTTGCGCGCGCGGTCGAGCAGCGCTTCGGCGCCGCCCATGTACTCGACATATTTCTTGCCGGCCTCGACCGGCGGCAGCGGATCGAGATGAACAGGGTTGGCGTCGTACCAGCCGAGATATTTCTGGTAGATCGCCTTCACATTGTGACGGATGTGGCCGTAATAGCCGCGGCCGTGCCACGCGCCGTCGAGGCTTTTCGGCAGACGGATGGTCTCCGCAATCTCGGTTGCGGTCAGACCATGGTTCATCAGGCGGATGGTCTGGTCGTGCGCGAACTTGTAGAGGTCGCGCTGCTCGCGGATCATGCTGTCGATCCGATCCCTGCCCCATACCGGCCAGTGATGCTGGCCGCACATCGCCTCGGCCTTGCCGCCCCACATCTGCAAAGCTTCGCCGAGATATTTCGACCAGGCGAGCGCATCGCGCACATCGGCGCCGCGGAACGGCAGCAGATTGTGGAAGTTATGCGTGCAGTTCTCCGCGAGGTTAAGCAGCTTGTAGCGGGCTACGTAAAAATGCATCTCCGCCGGCGCCTCGCTGTTCGGCGCCATCTGGAATTCGAATTCCAGCCCGTCGATCACGCGCTTGTCGCCGGTGGCGATGATCAGGTCGGTCGGGCGCAGCAGTGCCACCGCGCCCGCCGCCATCGACTTGCCGAGCCCGCAATCGACATGGCCGCGCACGCCCTTGGCGAGGAACGGCCCGAACTGGTATTGCGCGCGCCGCAGCATCGCCGGCCCCGCGATGATGTTCTCGGAGACGGCGTGCTCCATGAACAGGTTCGGCGCGATGATCGGCACCGTGCCGGCGGCGAGCGTTGCATCGTCGAGCACGCCGCGGGCGCCGCCCCAATGGTCGGTGTGGGTGTGGGTGAAGATGACGGCGCTGACCGGCCTCTTGCCGCGGTGCTGGAAATACAGCTCCATCGCGGCGCGCGCGCCCTCGATCGAGGTCAGCGTGTCCACCACCACCACGCCCTTGTCGCCCTCGATCAGGGTCATGTTGGCGATGTCGAGCCCGCGCACCTGGTAGACGCCGGGCAACACCTCGAACAGGCCATGATTCATGTTGAGGCGCGATTGCCGCCACAGGCTGGGATCGACCGTCGGCGGCGCCTTCTCTTCTTTCAGGAACGCGTAGGGTTCGAGGCTCCACACCACCCTGCCCTGCGGCGACGAGATTTTGGCGTTCTCGATGGTGCCGAGGAAGCCGCGCGCGGCCTCGTCGAAGTCGCGCGTATCGGAAAACGGCAGCGCCTTCAGCGTTGCCGCATGCTGCGCGATAACGGAAGCCGATGCGTCCTTCGGCGTCTCCTTCTGTATTTCCACGGCGGTCTGGGTCATACGCGTCACTCCCTGTTTTCTTGCTTGTGCGCGCTCAGCGGAATTCCAGCCCTTCGAACTGGCCGTTGCTGCGCCACGCATCGATGTATTTGAAATAGGACGAGGGACCGGCGGGATAGCCGACATTGAGCTTCGCCGCAGGACCCGGCTCGCGCCCCTCATTGTTGTAATAGCCGGGCGTGCATTCCTGCGAGCCGATCATCCGTCCGAATCCGGTCAGCAGCAGATCGACCCATTTATCTTCGGCCTCCCTGGTGACCTCGATCTCCTTTGCGCCGACCGTCCGAGCGTGGCTCACCATCGTGGCGATGGTCCGCGCGGAGTCCGTGAGGTTGTGCGGCACGTTGGAGATAAGGTTGGCGCCCTGCGCGGGCTGAACGAAGAACGCGTTCGGGAAGCCGTGCACGTGAATGCCGTGCTTAGAGCGCATGCCCGCGCCCCAATGTTCCGACAGTTTCCTGCCGCCGCGCCCGACGAGATCGAAGCCGGCACGGCGCTTGTATTCGGTGCCGACTTCGAAGCCGGAGGCATAGATGATGCAATCGACCTCGTATTCCCTGCCCGCCACGACCACGCCGCGCTCGGTGATTTTCTCGACGCCCTTGCCGTCGGTGTCGACGAGATGCGTGCCCGGGGTGTTGAAGGCCTGAAGATAGGAGTCATGGAAGCACGGCCGCTTGCAGAGCTGGCGATACCAGGCCTTCAGCTTGGCGGCGGTCTCGCGATCGCGGACGATGCCGTCGACCCGCGCGCGGATTTCCTCCATCTTCTCGTAATCGGAGTCCTCGAACGCCGCGAGCATGTTGGCCGGCGTGCGCTGCTCGCGCGGCAACTGGAATATTTTGGCACGGATGCGCCGGTTCAGGTCGGTCCAGCCGTCCTGGACGAGATCGACCTCCGCATTGCCGCCGGCCTGGTTGGCGGTGAAATTTTCCAGCCAGCGCTCCTGCCAGCCCGATGTCGCGATCTCCGCAAACCATTTGGGATCGATCGGCGCATTGTCGCGTACGTCGACCGAGGACGGCGTGCGCTGGAAGACGTAGAGCTCCTTGCAGGCGCGGGCGAGATGCGGCACGCATTGCACGGATGTCGCGCCGGTGCCGATGATGCCGACGCGCTTATCCCCAAGCTTCTCCATCGGCGCGCCCTGGGGATCGCCGCCGGTGTAGTCGTAATCCCAGCGGCTGGTGTGGAACGAGTGCCCCTTGAAGCTCTCGATCCCTGCAATGCCCGGCAGTTTCGGCACGTGCAGCGGCCCGGTGCCCATGCCGACGAACTGCGCGGTGAAGGTATCGCCGCGGGTGGTGCGGATCAGCCAGCGCGATTTCGCCTCGTCCCATTCGAGACTGACGGCCTGGGTATGAAACAGCGCGTGCTCATAGAGACCGAACTTGCGGCCGATACGCTGGCAGTGCGCCAAAATCTCCGGCGCATGCGCGTATTTCTCCGAGGGCATGTGGCCGGTTTCTTCCAGCAGCGGCATGTACACCATCGAGGCGGTGTCGCATTGCGCGCCGGGATAGCGGTTCCAGTACCAGGTGCCGCCGAAGTCGCCGCCCTTTTCGATGATGCGGACGTCCTTGATCCCGGCTTCCACCAGTCGCGCCGCGGTGACGAGGCCCGCAAACCCGCCGCCGATGAAGGCAAAGGTGACGTGGTCGGTTTTCGGCGTGCGCGGGGTGACGGGCGTATAGGGATCATCGAGGTAATGTGCGAACCGGCCCTTGATCTCCAGATATTGATCGTTGCCGTCGGCGCGCAGGCGCTTGTCGCGCTCCTCCGCATATTTCCGGCGCAGCGCTTCCTTGTCGATCGAAGCGGTCTTCGGCGGTTGGTCCGTCATTGTCATCGGTCATTGCCTCTTGGACGAG
The DNA here is from genome assembly GCA_021732175.1 of Bradyrhizobium sp. Lineage (GTDB taxonomy): Bacteria > Pseudomonadota > Alphaproteobacteria > Rhizobiales > Xanthobacteraceae > Bradyrhizobium. The sequence goes on along the minus strand of JAKFVP010000090.1, from coordinate 7,641 downwards.
TCATTACTCATCCCATTATCGCTTCAGGCGGGGCGCGCCGCCAGATAGGGTGAATCAGCGATCGACCAGGGAGGCATCGGCTCCATCCGAAAAATCTGCCGCAAATGCACCTCGTCGGGCCCGTCGCCGATCCGCAGCAGCCGGCCCCAGGCCAGCGCCTGATGGATCGGCGTATCCTCCGAGCCGCCCATGGCGCCGAACACCTGCATGGCGCGATCGGCGATCTTCTGCAGCATGGCGGGCACCGCGACCTTGATCAGCGAGACATCGCGCCAGGCGCCGTGGTGGCCACTCTGGTCCAGCGCCCAGGCGCAGCGATAGGCCAATAGCCGCGCCTGCTCCAGCTCGACGCGAGCTTCGGCGATCCAGCGTTGAACCGTGTCATATTGTATGATGGTGCGGCCGAAGGTGGAGCGCTCGGCGGCGCGCGCCATCATCAGCTCGATCAGCAGTTCGCAGAGGCCAATCGAACGCATGCAATGATGGATGCGCGCCGGACCGAGCCGGACCTGCGCCACCTTGAAGCCGTCGCCTTCCGCCCCGAGCAGGTTTTCGGCGGGCACGCGGACGTTCTCGAAGGTCAGCTCGCCGATCGGCGCGACGTGATCTTGGCACCCCATCCAGCTCAGCCGCCGCACCAGGCGAACCCCCGGCGAATCCATCGGCACCATGATGCAGGAATGGCGGCGCGTGCGGTCGGCGTCGGCATCGGTCACGCCCATCACGATCAGGAAGCTGCAGCGCGGATGCGCGGCGCCCGTGATGAACCACTTGCGGCCGTTGATGACGTAGTCGCTGCCGTCGCGGACCATTCTGGTCGCTATGTTGGTCGCATCCGATGAGGCCACATCCGGCTCGGTCATGCCGAAGGCCGAGCGTGTCTTTGCTTCCAGCAGCGGATACAGCCAGCGCTTCTTCTGTTCTGGAGTCGCGCAGTTCTGCAGCGCGATCATGTTGGGCACGTCGGGCGCCTGGCAGTTGAAGGCCTCGGGCGCCCAGAACAGCCGGCCCATGATCTCCGCCAGCGGCGCGTATTCGAGATTGGTGAGCTTCGTGCCGGGCTCGTCTTCGGCGAGTTCGGGCAGGCCGAGATTCCACAGGCCGGCGGCGCGCGCCTTCTTTTGTAGCTCGGCCATGAAAGGCGGGCTGTCCTGATTTGCAGCGGCATGCGCGAGCCAGGCGCGGTGACGCGGCAGCACCTCGGCATCGAAGAAGGCCTGCAGCTTGCTGCGCCACTGCTCCGACCGGCTGGACGGATTGAAATCCAATGCTTCCTCCCGCTTTTGGCCGGGAGATAAGCCCATATCGATACGAAATGCAAATTCGTTTCGATATATTGACAGAAATACCAGAAATAGACCACTATCGGGACATGGCCGCCGTCCTGTCGACCGCAGAACCCCAGGCAGACCCGTCGTTCGCGACCACGCTGGCGCACGGGCTCGATCTGCTGGCCGCCTTCCGCAACCACCCCGGCCCGCTGTCGAACGCCGAACTCGCCGCCCATTCCGGCCTGTCGCGGCCGACGGTGTCGCGGCTCACCTACACGCTGGCGCAGCTCGGCTACCTCAAGCGCGACACCAGGGGCTTCGTGCTCGGGCTTGGTGTGCTCGCCGCCGCCTATCCGGTGTTGTCGGCACTGAAAGTGCGGCAGCTCGCGCGCCCGCTGATGCGCGATTTTGCGGCCTATGCCGGCGGCACCGTCTCGATCGCGATGCCGTTCGGGCTCGACTTCATCTATGTCGAGACGTTGCGCACGACGGATGCCGTGCCGCATCTGCCCGACGTCGGCTTCACCGGCGCGCTGTCGACGACCGCGGTCGGCCGCGCCCTGCTCTCGCTCTACAGCAAGGAAGAGCTCGACGGTTACGTCGCCAGGGTGAAGGCCGAGCAGCCGCAAGATGCGGACTATGTATTGAAGCGCACGCTGCCCGATATCGAACTGTGCCGCGAGCGCGGCTTTGCGGTGTCGCTCGGCGAATGGCGCCGCGAGATCTTTGGCGTGGCCGCGCCGCTGTACCGCACGCCGTCGGGCGATTGCCTGTCGGTCAATTGCGGCATTCCGTCATTTCGATTCTCCGCCGAACAGATTGAACGCGAATGCGGGCCGCGTATCCTTGGGCTCGCGCGCAGCATCACGTCACTCGTTGCCAACGCCTGAAGTACTTACAAGCGCCGCATCAACGGCGCGACGATCATGTGGGAGGGAAGTATGAGCCGGACCGGAGCCCTGCTGGGCCTTGCCGCGGGCGTTGCCATGCTGCTCGGCGGAAGCGCCGCGGTTCATGCGCAGGACAATTGGCCGAGCCGGCCGATCCGCGTCATCGTCCCCTACCCCGCCGGCGGCATTGTCGACATGGTCGCGCGCAGCGTGATGGAGCAGGTCGGCCGCGATCTCAAGGCAACCGTCGTCGTCGAGGCGCGGCCCGGCGGCAACAGCAATATCGGCACCGCCGCCGTCGCGCGCAGCGATGGCGATGGCTACACCTTCCTCGTCACCGGCCCCGCCGCGCTGGTCAATCCCGGCCTCTACAAGGACGCGGGCTGGGATGCGATGAAGGATCTGAAATGCGTCGGGCTCGCGGTCTGGACGCAGAGCGTCGCGGTCGTCAATCCGACGATGCCGGCGAAAACCATCGGCGAGTTCGTCGAGCTCGCGCGCAGCAAGCCAGGCCAGTTCAATTTCGGCAATCCCGGCACGGGATCGTCGATCGATCTTTCCGCGCAAAAGCTGTTTCAGGCGGCTGATATCAAGCTGACCAATGTCGGCTACAAGGGCCAGCCACAGGCGCTGGTCGATCTCATGACCAATCTGATGCATTTCGAGATCGTCTCGATGGCGCTGGCGCTGCCGCACATCAAGCAGGGCAGCATCAAGCCGCTCGCCGTGCTCACCCACAGCCGCGTCGCCGACCTGCCCGACGTGCCGACCATTGCGGAAGCCGGCTATCCGGAAGCCGCCTATGTGCCGTGGTACGGCATCTATGTGGCCGCGGGCACGCCGGATGCGCTGGCGGAAAAGATCAATGCCGCCATCAACAAGGCGCTGGAGAATCCCGATGTGCAGAAGCAGCTGTCGGTCACAGACATTCCGGGCAAGCCGATGTCGCTGCGCGATCTCGCGGCGCTGATGAAGGCCGACTTCGAGAAGCTCACCACCGTGGTGAAAACGTCCGGAATGTCACTGCAATGAGAAGCGGGACAAGCCGCCAAACCATTTGCTCGTCACCGAGCCATCGCGGTCGACCCAGGGGATCGGCGGCAATCGCGGCAGGTAAGATGCATAGGGCTGTACTCTCGCCCATGACACTCTGCCCGGAAACTGCGCGACGAAAGACTTGTTCATTCCGCCGTCCAGTCCGGTGTAAGTCGGAGCAACCGGTACGTTAGCTTGAAGCAGACGCGCGAATTCGAGCTCGTCGGCCCGCTGTTTTTCCAGCGCCCGCCGCGCGATTTCCGGATGGACGACGTAGGGCGGACATTTTTCAGCGGGATTGAACACAAGAGGATCCGGCGAATTCGCCGAAGGCTGCGCATTGAAGACATAGAGGCGGTTGCACACGTCCACCTTGGGTTCGAGTTGCGTCGTCTCGAAATGGTCGTTGCCGATCTTGAGCATTTTCCAGAACAGCAGGTTCGGATGATTCCGGTGCCGCGCCAGATTCGCCGGTGTCAGGCGGAACGGATAGGCCTGGACCTGGAACGACGGCCGGCCGCTGAGTGAGTCGCGCGCGAGCGCATAGATTTCGCTGATCTGTTCGTCGGTCATGGCATAGCAACCTCTCGACCAGCAGTCGCCATGAATCATGAGAAAGCTGCCGTCGCGCTTGTTCGCCTTGTCGAAGCTGTTGGGATAGCCGAGGTTGATCGAAAGATAGTAGTTGGAATTGGGATTCATCAACTCCGGTGTAATTGTATAGAATCCCTCCGGCGCCTGACGGTCGCCCTCCCAAAACTTCGGCCCGAGATCGCCCGACCACCGGCAGATCGGATAGGTCTTGAGGATCTGGAAACGGCCGCTGGTGTCCTGTTTCCAGACTTCGAGCTCCGCCTCTTCCTTGAAAATGCGCATAACGATAGGCGAATTTTTCGGCATCTTCTTCTGTTGGAGCAGCGAGAGTAGTTCGGGAGGAAGTTCCCTTGTTGCTTTTTCCGGCAACCGATTGCTGCCTTGGCCAAGGCACATGACCGGCATCATCCCTGCGGCAAACGCCGCCGTGAGCACAAGTGCACGTCGGACCATGGCGCGGATCACTGCAGTACCTCCGACGTGGGACCTTTGCCATCCGGGGCCCCTGGTTGGTGGCTTTCGTGAGGCATTGCTAATTCATAAGTGAGTCTGCCGCTACTCGTAAGACGACGGCCCGCTGTCGCGGTAGGCCCAGCAGCATTCCCGCGGCAGCGAGACCTGCGTCTCGGCGCCGACCTGATGCCGCGCCGCGGTGCCGAGTTCCAGCACTTCGAGCTTGCGGCCGAACAGATCGATGTCATAGGCGGTTTGCGTGCCCTGGTAGCGGCGATCCATCACCCGCGCGGGAAAGACATTGCCGCTGCCCTGCCCGCCGATGGCGATGTTCTCCGGCCGCAGCGCGATCCGCACCTTGTCGTTGACGTCGAGCGCGTGCAACAGCGCAACCTCGCCCCGCCGGCCCTCTCCGAAATCGACGGTGCCGAACTTGCCGTTGCGCGCCACCAGCGTGCCGGCAAGCTCATTGGTGGCGCCGGTGAAATTGGCGACGAAGAGATCGGCCGGGCGGTTATAGATTTCGTCCGGCGTTCCCATCTGCAGCAGCTTGCCGTCGCGCATCACGCCGATGCGGTCGCCAAGCACCACCGCTTCGGCCTGGTCTGCGGGCTTGTCTGACCGGCATCCGGGCGCAGCCCTATGATTACGGTTCGCTCGAGCTGGTCGAGCTCGAACTCTATTTGATGTCGCGCGCCAAGGGCATGCCGATAGAATCCCCGGCGGTCCGGCCTTGACCACCGCTGCGCACCGGCGATGGCTGGATTGCAGGTACTGCCGTCTGACCGGCCTTGCGGCGCAGCGGCCCCGGCCGGTATCCTCTGCCAAACCCTAGGGAGGAACGCCATGAACCCGCCCGTCAGCACGCCTGCGATCAAGGTCGTCAAATCCGTCCGCGAACAGGTGAGCGCCGAGGAATGGCAGACCCGCGTCAACCTCGCGGCCTGCTACCGGCTCGTCGCGCTCTACGGCTACACCGAGATGATTGCCAACCACATCTCCTGCCGGGTGCCGGGAACGACCGACCACTTCCTGATCAATCCCTACGGCATGCTCTATGAGGAAATCGACGCCTCCTGCCTGATCAAGGTCGATTGCAACGGCAACACCCTGTTCAACGCGTCCGACTATCACGTCAACGCCGCCGGCTTCGTCATTCACAGCGCGATACATATGGCCCGCCATGACGTTGACTGCGTCGCGCACACTCACACGCCGGCAGGCATGGCGGTCTCGGCGATGGAATGCGGACTGCTGCCGCTGGCCCAGACTTCGATGCGCTTCCTCCACATCGCCTATCACGATTTTGAAGGCATCGCCGACAATCCCGACGAGCGCGCGCGGCTGGTAGCCGACCTCGGCGAACACGAGGCGATGATCCTGCGCAATCACGGCCTGCTCGTGGTCGGCCGCACCATCCCTGCGACGTTCAACCTGCTCTATCGCATGGAGCGGGCCTGCGAGGTGCAGGTGATGGCGCTGTCCTGCAACACCAAGCTGGTCTATCCGCCGCAGGATGTGCTGGAGGCGACCTTCGACCGGGTGAAGCCGCGGCCGGAGTTGCCGAACCGCAATGGTGATCTCGCCTGGCCGGCGCTGCTGCGGAAACTCGATCGGACGGATCCTTCCTACAAAAACTGATAGCGGCCGCCGCGCTCAACGCGCGGCGGGCTTCCGCTCGGTCGGATGAATGTCGAACGCCCGCAAGCGGCCGAGCCGCAGCACTTCCATCTCGACGGTCCTGCCGATGCGGTTGTGGTCGAGCGCGCGGATCAGATCGTCGACGCCGTGGACGGCGATGCCGTCGAGCTTGATCACGACATCGCCCGACAACAGCCCGGCCTTCGCCGCCGGCCCGTCCTGTTCGACCTGCGCCAGCAGCGCGCCCATGGTGTTGTCGACACCGGCGAGCACGGCATGCCGACGCGGAATCGGCGCGGTCTGCCCGGCGACGCCGATATAGGCACGGCGGACATAGCCGTGGCGGATGATCTCCGACAGCACGAACTGCGCGGTGTTGCTGGCGACCGCAAAACAGATGCCTTGCGCGCCGGCGATGATCGCGGTGTTGATGCCGATCACCTCGGCCTTGCTCGACACCAGCGCGCCGCCGGAATTGCCGGGATTGAGCGCGGCATCGGTCTGGATCACGTCCTCGATGGTGCGGCCCGAGACCGAGCGGATCGAACGGCCGAGCGCGGACACCACGCCCGCCGTGACCGTGGATTCGAAGCCGAGCGGGTTGCCGATCGCGACCACGAGCTGGCCGCGGCGCAGCGACTTCGAATTTCCGAGCGAGGCGTAAGCCAGATCGCGTGCGCCGTCCGCACGCAGCAGCGCGAGATCGGTGTCGGGGTCGACGCCGAGCACGCGGGCATCGGTGACGATGCCCTCGATGTCGCGCAGGCGAATCTCTTTCGACGCGCCCACGACATGGCTGTTGGTGAGCACGAGTCCGTCGGGCGAAATGACAATGCCCGAGCCGAGCCCGCCACGCTCGCGCGCGCTCTTGGGACCGGTCTCGACGCGGACCACGGCGGGCCCGACGCGGTCGGTCACGTCGATCACGGCATTGGAATAGGCGTCGAGCAGTTCCTGATCGTTGTCGGGAGCAGGCGCCGCTGCTCGCGATGACGAGACGCCATCGGCGATATCTGAAGTGAAATCCAGCATGGTTGAAACCCCTGAGGGCTTCACAGATGGTAACGAAGATGCGGCAATGCAAGATATCGCTGCGGGGCGCTCGCGGCCGGGTGATTGACAGCGGCGCGCCCGCTCACAACAATCCCGGCTCAAGAATCCGTCGGGCCGCCCGGCCCGCGAGACGGACTGAGGATTCCCGGGGAAGAGCGCGTGACAGGCAACCCAGCTGACAGTTTCGAATGCGACGTGCTGGTCGCGGGCTCCGGCTGCGCCGGGATGTCGGCGGCGGTGACCGCTGCTTATCACGGGCTCAAGGTGCTTGTTGTCGAGAAGGAGCCGAAATTCGGCGGCACCACCGCGCGCTCCGGCGGCTGGCTCTGGATTCCCGGCACCTCGCTGGCGCGGGCCTGGGGCATCGTCGAGAGCCCTGACACGGCGCGGACATATCTGCGCCATGAGGCCGGCAACAGTTTTGACGCCGCGCGGGTCGATGCGTTCCTGAGCAACGGCCCCGAAGCGGTCGACTTCTTCACCGGCAAGACTGCGCTTGCCTTCGACATGCCGCTGACCTTTCCGGACTATCATGCCGAAGCACCCGGCGGCACGCAGGGCGGCCGCTCGATGGTGACGCGGCCGTTCGACGGGCGCGAGTTGGGGCCGCTGATCAAGGATATCGGCATGCCGCTGCCGGAACTTACAGTGTTCGGCATGATGCTCGGCTCCGGCAAGGAGATCATCCACTTCATGCGCGCGAC
>JAKFVP010000091.1 GCA_021732175.1 Bradyrhizobium sp. | reverse complement strand
GGTTCGTCTTCTACACCTGCAAGTTCACCTGCGCCGGCTGTTACGTCAATGACGACTACTCGCCGACCAACCGCATGACCGGCGGCTCGCTGCCGGCGCAGACCTGGCGCGACGTCATGTGGGTCGCGCATCAGGGCGTGGAGATCCGCGAAATCCCCGGCGTCGGCATGGGCCCGAAGCCGACGCCGCAGGCCCAGGCCGCAGCCGCGAACGCGACCGGCGCAGCGAAGATCATCGACACCAAGCCCGGCCCGCCGCCGGTGCTGACCAAGCGCGGCGCCGATATCCTGGTGCGCATCGAAAAGCAGCTCGACGACGCCAGCAAGACCACGGCGAAGACTTCCTCCACCGAACCGCCGAAGCCGGCGAAATCGAGCGCGGCCGCATTCCCCGACAGCTTTGCGGCGGCGACGCCGGACGACAAGCCCGCGCCCGCCCCGCGCAAGAACTGATACCACCGTGCGCCTCGTCTTCATCACTCTGCTGGCACTCATCATCGCCACCGGGATTGGCCTCGGTTCTACCTACATGACCGCGACCAAGGGCACCGATCTCGGCACGCTGAAGATCGGCGCCTGGACGGCGCGGCCGAAGACCGGCACCGCCGACATCGACCCCTATTCGCGCGCCTCGATCGTGCGCAGCGGCGAACTGCCGGTCGGCACCGGCGACGGCGTCGCCTTCACCGCGACCACCGACGACAAGAACAAGCCGCTCGACGGCCGCTGCGACGTCGTGGTCTCAGGCGTGACGCCGGCGGCGCGGTTCTGGACGCTGACGCTGTACGACCCGAAGGGACAGCTCGTCGCCAACACGCTGCAACGCTACGGCTTCACCAGCCAGGAGGTGATCCGCGGCGCCGACGGCCAGTTCGAATTGCGCATCGCCTCGCGCGCGCGCGCCGGCAACTGGCTCCCCACCGGCGGCATCGAGCGCTATGCGCTGATGCTGCGCCTCTATGACACCCCGGTCGGGGTAGCCACGCGCACCCAGCGCGATGCGCCGATGCCGCAGATCTCGACGGTGGGCTGCCCATCATGATCCGGCTCGCCTTCACCATCATCGCAGGCGTCTTGCTCGGGCTGATCGTGCATCTCGTCGCCGTGCTGGCGCTGCCGCGGATCGCGACGCAGGACGCCTATTCGCGGCTGACGCCGCTGACCAAGCTCAACGCGGTGACGCAATTCCCGGTCGCCGATCCCACCAATGCGCCGATGCCGTTCATGGACCCGGCCTTTGCGCTGGCGATCTGCCGCTACGATCTGTCGGGCGGGCCGATCAAGCTCACGGTGCCGGTGAGCCAGGCCTACACGTCGGTGTCGTTCTACACCCGTAACGAGGTCGCCTATTACGCGATCAACGACCGCTCCGCGGGACGCCGGGTGATCGAGCTCGACCTGATGACGGAAGCCCAGCATGCCGAACTGCCGGAAGAGGAAGACGTCACCTCGGCCGACCGGCTGATCATCGACTCCCCGTCCGAGACCGGCCTGATCGTGATGAAGGCCTTAGCGCCCGAGCCCGGCCTGATGCCGCAGGCGCAGGCCTCGCTCGCCGCCTCGCGCTGCCAGGTGCAGACCGAGCCGCCGCAGGCCAAGCAGGCCGAAGCACCGCCGCCTCCCCCGCCGCCAGCAGCGCCCACGCGGCCGCAGGGCAAGCGGTAATCTCCGCTGTCGTCCCGGCGAAGGCCGGGACCCATAACCACGAATGTGCGTGGTGATGCCAAGCTGGAGCCACAGCGCGTTTCAATAATTTCCTTTGGTGGTTATGGGCCCCGGCCTTCGCCGGGGCGACAGTGAATTTGCTGATGCAGTTTTCAAACAGCAAAAATGCAGTTTTCAAACAGCAAAAAGCATTCTCGCGGCAGCTTTTTCGCCCGAGTTCTGCAAATCCGTTGGCCCTCTCTTGAACAGAGGGCGCAGGGAAGGCCGGGCGCCGGCTGGCACCCGCGAGGTCCGTGTGCAAATAGAAAGAAACGCACACGGTCTAACAGGTACAGCCAGGACATCCCGGCCTTCCCCGCGCAATGGCTTTACGGCTTATACGTGATCTCCCCGGTGAGCGGCGTTTCTTGCCACCGTCATCGGCGCTGCTTCACGCCGACTTAAGCGCCACGGTCGCGGCGCCAGAACCACACGACTTCGCCGTACGCTCTCGGCGTTTCGTCGGGCTCGCCGAAGCAAGCCTGACGCCGCAAGCGTCCATCGCAACCCGCGCCACGTTTCGTGACGACCGCGAAGCGCCCCTCATGGCAGCACGGGCTGGGGCCGCTTGTAGTATCTATTTCCGAAAAATGGAAGTAACAGATTGTTACAAAGATGCGGAAAACCGGAACTTATTGCTTTCGTTCGAAAATTCCGATTCGGCAGCGCAATCAGTGACGTTCATGCCGGTCAATTGCACACTTCCTGCAAGCCCGGCGAAGGGCCGGCAGAACCGGGAATGCCCGGCCTGTTGTGCTCAATGCGACAGCCCTTGGCAACGGGCCGGCATCCCTGATTGGTGCAAATGATCTGACCCGAGGCCTGAGGTTTAGCGGGTGCCGAGCCTGTCTTGGCTTGTTCCGACGGGTCACGCCTGATGGTCTGGGCCATCAGCGCGGCGTCGTTGGCGACGTTGCGTACCCGCGCCGCGGTCTCGTATGTCGAGTTGCCGATAATCAGCGCGACGCGCCTCTCGGCAAAGGCCGGGCTTCCGCCGAGGCACAAGCCAGCCAGCAGCAACAACAGCCCAATCTTGCGAAACGCGCGCTTCATATCCTCAGCCCAGAGAGCCTTCATCCACGAGCGATCTCTCAATTGCAGACCTCGACGTTTTGCGTATTACCGCTGCCACCGACCGATTGCGCCAGACCTCTTTGCTCCAGACGGCAACCCTTTGCGACGGGCCGGCATCCGCCCGTTCCGCAGACGTATTGACCCGACGCCTGGGGTCTTGCAGGAGCCGCCTCCGGCTTGACTCGCTCAGTCTGCTCACGCCTCGGCTTCGGCTCGTCACGCTTGGCCGCAGGCCTAGCCTCGATCTTCTCGCATGCGCCTTCGTCACTCACTCGATATCCTGATCGGCAAGTGATCTTTACGCAGCGGTCGCCGTCTGCCCGGTAACCGGTTTCGCATACCAACGGACAGATACGACCTGTCTTGTCCTTAACGGCATTGAGCGCGTCTGCGCTGGCGGCCTTCACTTCCAGCTTCTGGCCGGCGTGCTTGTTGAAGAGGTCGAGCGCTTTCTGTGATGCTGTGCTCCAGGTGCCGTCCACTGTGCCGGTATGGCAGCCGACGCGGCGCAGCTCGGACTGCAGTGCGCGCGGGAGATCGGCGACAGGCTGCTCCGTCTTTTCGGCCGGCGGCGCCAGTGCGGCGACTTCCCTCTTCTCCGCAGCCGCCTTCTCGGCGGCGGCCGCCTTCTCCTGTTCGACCTGCTTCGCCTTCTCGGCCGCGATACGCGCCTTTTCCTGCTCGGCTTGCCGCGCGCGCTCGGCGGCTGCCGCCCTCTCCTGCTCGATCTGTTTGGCCTTCTCCGCTGCGATGCGGGCTTCCTCGGCGGCTTTTGCAGCAGCGGCGGCCTCGGCCTGCCTCGCGCCGCCAGCAGCGAGCCGCGCCTTCTCCTGCTCCGCCTGCCGCGCTTTCTCGGCGGCAGCCGCGCGCACTTCTTCAGCGGCAACCCGCTTCAGCTGGCCTTTCGCAAGCTCGGCGTAGAACCCATCCGGATAGGTCCGCAGGAAGGCTTCCCAGACTTCGCGGGTGCCGAGTTGCAGGGCCAATTCGTAGTCCTTGCGGACGGACGCACCCGGATCCGCCTGCGGGCCGGTGGCCGCGGGCTTGGCAGGCACCAGCGGGACGTCGTCGCCACCGAGCGAGCCATAGACATAGGGCTCCTGCCGGCTGCCGGTGGACTTCAAGACATCATCACGGACGTAGCCGAAGGCCTTACGCAGATCGAGGCCCGGCTTGGTGACGTGGTTGGCCAGGGCCACCGTGAACGGACTGTTCTTTCCATCACCATCGGATGCCGTCGAGCCGGCCTTCGAGGCGAACGCGATCAGCGTGTTCGGGCTCGTCGGCTCCACCTTCGCGAGTCCCCGGCCAATGGCGCGCGAGGCCATGGTGCGCTTCATCGAACGAGTGAAGGGATTGTCACGGCAGGCATCGAGAATGACGAGACGCAATTGCCGGGCTGGTTCGACGGAAACCAGCACGCGATCCAGCGACAATGCCTCGTCATAGATGTCTGCGTCGCGGTCCAGGACGGCATCGACCGGAATGAGATAGTTGGTGCCGTCGATCTCGATGCCGTGTCCAGCATAATAGACGACAGCGACGTCGGCCTGGCGCGATCTGTCCAAGAAATCCCGCAGCGCTCGGCGCATCTCGCCGACCTTCAGGTCGCGGCGCAGCTCGACGCTGTCGAATCCGGCCGACTTCAAGGTGTCGGCCATCAGCGCCGCATCATTGGCGGGATTGGGCAGCCGCGCCGCCTTCTCATACGAGGAGTTGCCGATGATGAGCGCGACACGCTTTTCGGCAAAGGCGGGGCTGCAGCCAAGGCACGAGCCGGTTAGCAGCAACAACGCAAGCACTGTCGTGCGAAACGTGCGCATTGCGTTGCTCTTCGCTACCGAGAGACTATGATGGCAGCTCAATTGCAAACCTCCACCTGCTCTCGTATCGGCGCTCCGGCAGCGCCGGTACCCTGCGCGCCGCCACCTTGCACAATCCGGCAGCCGCTACGCAGCGTCCGGCATCCCTGCTGGTTACAGATAATCTGTCCCCCAGCCTGGGGCTTCGGTGCAACCGCGTCGGATCGCGACCGTTCAACCTGCTCAGGCCTCGGCTTCAGCTCCTCACGTTTAGCCACAGGCTTCCTCGCCTCGACCTTCTCGCAGTTGCCTTCATCACTCAGTTGATACCCCGCACGGCAGGTGGTCTTTATACAGCGATCACCATCGGCCCGATAACCGGTGTCGCAGATGAGCGGACAGATGCGGCCGATCTTGGCCTTGACGGCATCCAGCGCGTCTGCGCTGGCGGCCTTCACCTCCAGCTTCAGGCCGGCGTGCTTGTTGAAGAGGTCGAGCGCTTTCTGTGACGCAGCGCTCCAGTTACCATCCACCGCGCCGGTGTTGCAGCCGACACGGCGCAGCTCGGACTGAAGCGATCTGGGGAGATCGACGGCGGGCTGCTCCGCCTTCTCGGCTGGTGACGGCAACGCGGCAAGTTGGTCTTTCTTCTCCGCTGCCGCCTTCTCGGCAGTCAGCCTTACCTGCTCCGCAGCCGCGGCTTTCTCCTGTTCGGCCTGCTCTGCCTTTTCCGCCGCTACGCGCGCCTTCTCTGCGACCTCTGCGGCGGCCGCGGCCTTTGCCTGCTCGGCCTGCCTTGCGCCTTCCGCAGCAAGTCGCGCCTTCTCTTGCTCGGCGAGCCTCGCCCTCTCGGCGGCAGTCGCACGCACTTCCTCGGCGGCAACTCTCTTCAGTTGCCCCTTGGCAAGCTCGGCATAAAACCCTTCGGGATACGACCTCAGAAACGCCTCCCAGACGTCGCGGGTCCCGAGTTGCAAGGCGAGTTCATAATCCTTTCGCACGGAGGCGTTTGGATCGGCCTGCGGCACAGTGGCTACGGGTTTTGCCGGTACCAGCGGGACATCGTCGCCGCCGAGCGAGCCGTAGACATAGGGTTCCTGCCGGTTGCCGGTGGATTTCAGGACATCGTCGCGCACGTAGCCAAACGCCTTGCGCAGATCGAGGCCGGGTTTCGCCACGTGCTTGACCAGCGCCGTAGTGAATGGACTGTTGTTGCCGTCACCATCAGACGCGGTCGAGCCAGCCTTGGAGGCGAAGGCGATCAACGTGTTCGGACTCGTCGGCTCGACCTTCGCCAGTCCCCGCCCAATGGTGCGAGAGGCCATCGTGCGCTTCATCGAGCGGGCGAAGGGGTTGTCCCGGCAAGCATCGAGGATAACAAGCCGCAATTGCTTCGCTGGCTCGACGGAGACCAGCACGCGATCTAGCGACAAGCCTTCGTCGTAGATGTCTGCGTCGCGATCCAGGACCACATCCACCGGAATGAGATAGTTCGTGCCGTCGACCTCGATGCCATGGCCGGCGTAGTAGACCACGGCGACGTCAGCCTGGCGCGATCTGTCCAGGAAATCCCGCAGCGCGCGGCGCATGTCGCCGACCTTTAGGTCGCGGCGCAGTTCCACACTGTCGAAGCCGGCTGACTTGAGAGTATCGGCTATCAAGGCGGCGTCGTTGGCGGGATTGGGGAGCCGCGCCGCCTTCTCGTAGGAGGAATTGCCGATGATAAGCGCCACGCGCTTTTCGGCAAAGGCAGGGCTTCCGCCAAGGCACCAGCCTGCCACCAGCAACAGCAATCCGAACGTGCGAACCGCGCGCGTCATGCCCATTAACCCCAGAGATCGGCGCCGTAAACCTACCCAAGCCTATGATATTCGCAAGATTTCACTGTGACGCACGTCACCGGATTCACCAGGGGGCGGATCAATAGGGACATGAGCCGGACATGATCAGTGCATTGGAGCTGCAACCGCCGCCCTGGTTGAAGGGGGCCGGCGATCGCCGCGCAGGTGGAGCTTGTGTGATCGTTTCCTGACCGCGTCGCGCCCCCAACTCCTTGAATTCGGGCTTCCGAGTCGGTGCCTGCTTCGCAACGGGCTTGCGGACTTCAATCTTCTCGCAGGTGCCGTCATCACCTGGCTCATAGCCGGCACGGCAGGTGATCTTCACACAGCGATCGCCATCCGCACGATAGCCGGTGTCGCAGAGGAGCGGACAGATGCGGCCCGTCTTCCCCTTGACGGCATCCAGCGCATCGGCACTGGCGGCCTTTACCTCGAGTTTCATGCCGGCGTGCTTGTTGAAGAGGTCGAGCGCCTTTTGTGACGCCGCGTTCCAATTGCCGTCCACCGCGCCGGTATTGCAACCAACTCGGCGCAGTTCGGACTGCAGCGACCTGGGAAGGTCCGCGGCGGATGGATCTGACTTTTCAGCAGGTGAAGTTAGAGCCGCGAGTTGCGCCTTCTTGTCCGCTGCCGCCTTCTCGGCCGCGAGACGCGCCTGCTCTGCGGCAGCGACCTTCTCCTGTTCGGCTTGCCTGGCCTTCTCGGCCGCAAGACGAGCTTTCTCCTGCTCTGCCAGCCGCGCACGTTCGGCAGCAGCGGCCTTGTCCTGTTCGATCTGTTTGGCCTTCTCGGCGGCGATACGGGCTTCCTCAGCGGCTTTGGCGGCGGCAGCGGCCTTCGCCTGCTCGGCCTGCTTGGCGCCCTCCGCGGCAAGCCGGGCTTTCTCCTGCTCGGCCAGTCTCGACTTCTCGATGGCCGTTACCCGCACTTCTTCGGCAGCGACTCGCCTCAGTTGAGCCTTGGCCAGGTCGGCATAGAAGCCTTCAGGATACGACCTGAGAAAGGCCTCCCAGACATCGCGCGTTCCGAGTTGCAACGCGAGTTCATAGTCCTTGCGCACGGAGGCATTCGCATCCCCCTGCGGGCCGGACGCCACCGGCTTCGCAGGCACCAGGGGAACGTCGTTGCCGCCGAGCGAGCCATAGACATAAGGCTCCTGGCGGTTGCCGGTGGACTTCAGCACATCATCGCGCACATAGCCGAATGCCTTGCGCAGATCGAGGCCGGGCTTGGTGACGTGGTAGGCCAGGGCCACCGTGAACGGGCTGTTCCTGCCGTCGCCGTCGGACGCCGTCGATCCTGCCTTGGAAGCATATGCAATCAGCGTGTTCGGGCTTGTCGGCTCCACCTTCGCAAGCCCTCGCCCAATGGCGCGGGACGCCATGGTGCGCTTCATCGAACGCGCGAAGGGATTGTCGCGGCAGGCATCGAGGATGACGAGACGCAACTGCTTCGCAGGCTCCACGGAAACAAGTACACGCTCCAGCGACAGCGCCTCGTCGTAGATGTCGATATCGCGCTCCAGCACGGCATCCACGGGAACGAGATAGTTGGTGCCGTCGACCTCAATGCCGTGCCCGGCGTAGTAGATTACGGCGACGTCGGAGTCGCGGGCCTTGTCGACGAAATCCCGCAGCGCGCGGCGCATGTCGCCGACCTTGAGGTCGCGACGCAACTCGACGCTGTCGAAGCCTGCTGACTTGAAGGTCTCGGCCATCAGCGCGGCGTCGTTGGCGGGATTGGTGAGCCGCGGTGCCTTGTCGTAGGTCGAGTTGCCGATGATCAGGGCGACGCGCTTCTCGGCCGCGGCATCGCCCGCACTCAGGCAATAGCCTGCCAACAGAAAAAATAAAAAAACGATCGTGCGAAACACGCGCGTCATGGCCCCTCAACCCCCGGGATCGCGCCTTGAACCTACCCAAGCCTATGATATTCGCAAGATTTCTCTGTGACGAAGGTCACTGGAAGGCCGAGGTATCCGCGCTTATCATTGGCCGGCTGCGGAGTCGGAAATGAAATCCACGAAATTCCTGTTGGCTGCCCTCATCGTCGTCTGCTGCAGTCTGCCGTCCGCCGCAGCCGAACTGGAGCTGCCTCGCCCGAGCACGCCCGCGCGGCCGGGGGCGACCGTCCACAATTTCGGCGCGCACGACAAGACATGCGTCGCCTGGACCGATGGCTGCGTCAATTGCACCCGCGGCGACAACGATCAGAACCAATGCTCGAATATCGGCCCGGTCTGCCAACCCAAGGCCATTCGCTGCGTCAGCCGCAAGTAAACGCGCGGCAAACTGCGGCTATTGGTCCGCCTGATATTCGGGGGTCGACAATCCCGACACCGTTCTGACATTTGATCGGTATTGAATCTCCGGGACCGCGCAGCCAGACGACAGGTACACAAGCTGACCTCCGCCACACCCCAAAATCCCTCCAATCTGAAGCAGTCTCTCTCGCTGACGCATGCCGTACTATACGGGCTGGGTGTGACGATCGGCGCCGGAATATACGTGCTGGTCGGGGCCGCCGCCGGGCGGAGCGGCATGCATGCACCGCTGGCATTCTTCGCGGCGGCCATCGTCATGGCCATCACCGGAGCTTCCTTTGCCGAATTGGGGACCAGAATGCCGGTTGCGGCGAGCGAGGCGGCGTACGTCCAGGCGGCGTTCGGGCGGAAATGGCTGAGCGCGGCCACAGGATATCTCGTCGTCATTGCAGCAGTCATTTCCGGGGCCACTATCAGCGTCGGCAGCGCCGGCTATATCAGCGTGTTTGTTCCGCTTCCCTCCTCACTGATCATCAGCGGTGTGGTGCTCGCGATGGGCGCGGTCGCTTGCCTTGCGACCGCGAGCTCCATCAGCTTTGCGGGCGTCATGACGCTGATCGAAATCGGCGGCCTGGCCATCATCATCGTCAGCGGCCTTGCCGACGGCAGCTCGCTGATCTCGCGGCTGCCCGAGCTCTGGCCCGCAGATCTCGCCGCATGGACCGGGGTCGGACAGGCTGCCTTGCTCGCGGTGTTTGCGTTTGTCGGATTCGAGCATCTGGTGAATATCTCCGAGGAGATGAGGGATCCGATGCGCACCCTGCCGCGGGCGTTGTTCATCACGGTCGGCGTCACCGCGCTGCTCTACGCATCGGTGGTCTGGATCGCAGTGACCGCCGTCCCGCCGCCAGAGCTCGCGGCATCGCCCGCGCCGCTTGCCCTGGTTTTTCAACGCCTGACCGGCCTGCCCATCCAGACGTTGAGCGCAATCGCGATCGTCGCCACGGTCAACGGAATCATCGTCCATATGATCATGATCGGGCGCGTGATGTATGGCCTCGCCAGCCTGGGAAGCCTTCCGGCCTTCCTGAAAGCCGTTTCAGCGAGCGGCGTGCCCGTTGTTGCGACGCTGGTGGCGGTCGCCGCGATACTTGTCCTCGCCGTCAGCGTCCCCCTGACCGGTCTGGCGGAATGGACCTCACGGGTCACGCTCGCGATCTTCGCAGTCGTGAACATGGCGCTGATAAGGATCAAGACCACGGAAGCGAAGCCTCCTGCCGGCGTGTTCATCGTACCCCCATGGGTGCCCGTCGCCGGGCTGGCTCTCAGCGTGCTGCTGCTCCTCATCGATATCTTCGGATAGCACCGCTATCGTCTTTCTTCCGGCCGATGCTAATGCGCTCCGCCGCACGCACAGCGGTCGTAATCCACGGGATCGTGGCTGTTGACGATCTCGACCTCGGCGCCATGCGCCGCCTTCAGCGCGCGCAGCCGCGCGAGATTGGCAAGGCGCCTTTCGCGATCCATGTCGGCGCGGCGCTGGAACATGCCGAGCACGAAGGGCATGCGCGGCTTCGGCTCCAGTTCGCCATGGAAGAAATAAGCGTCGCCCGCGTGCAGCACCCACTTGCCCTGCCCGCGTACGGCGATGCCGCAATGGCCCAGCGTATGGCCGGGCAGCGGAATCATCAGCAGGTCGGCCTCGCGGTCGCCGAGCGCGCGCACGCCTTTGAAGCCGAACCAGTCTTCGCCGCCCTCGCCGTAGAAATTCCAGTCCGGGCCGTGCCGCCATTGCCCGGCGATGTAGCGCCCCGCGGGCGCAGCGATGCGGCCGGCGACCGCCATGTCGTATTCGCTGCGGTGGACATGCACCTTCGCCTTGGGGAAGTCGGGCACACCGCCGGCGTGATCGCGATCAAGATGCGTGAGCAGCACGTGCCTGACGTCGGCGGGCACAAAGCCGAGTGCCTTGACTTGCTCGACGGCGGTCTCCGCGGGATCGAGGCGCGGCTTGCACTGGCGCACCCATTTGCGGCCGAGCCGAATCGGCTCCTTGATATCGTCGAGACCGATGCCGGTATCGACCAGCGCGAGCCCGTCAGTGGTCTCGGCCAGCAGGCAGTGACAGACCATGCGGGCGCGCTGAAAAATGCTGCCGGTGCCGTTCACGAGACGCCGGCCGATCGGGCACATGGTGCCGGTGTTGAGATGGTGGATGCGCATGGGGTGCCTCTTTCAATCAGCACCCTGCTTGCCATCTCCCGTGCCATAGGTAAAATATTGATATCCGATATCATCTCTAGGATTTGACTATGGATATCAGGGAACTGCGCTATTTCGCGGCCGTGTTCGCCGAGCGCAATCTGACCGCGGCGGCGCGGCGCTGTTTCATCTCGCAGCCGTCGATCTCGGCGGCGATCACCAATCTCGAAGCCGAGCTCGGCACCACGCTGTTCATCCGCCACAAGAAGGGCGTCGCGCCGACGGAAGCCGCCGGGCAGTTTCATGCGGTGGCCCGCCGCATCCTCGACGAGGCGGACGCGGCGAAAAACCTGTTCCGCAAACAAGCCGGCAAGCAGACGCTGACGCTCGCGCTGATGCGCACGCTCGACGTGGCACGGACGATTGCGATCCTGAAGCCGCTGACCGCCTCGCCCGATGTCGCGTTGCGGCTGGTCGGCGCCAACGAGGCGGCGGATGCGCGCATTATCTCGCGCAACATTGCCAGGGCCGACGAGCATTTCATGCCGCTATGGACCGAGCGCTATGTCGCGGCGCTGCCGCCTTCGCATCCCCTCACCCTGAAGGAGCGGCTGAAGACATCGGATCTGGCAAGCGTGCCGATGATCGACCGCTGTTATTGTGAACGCAGCGACTTCTTTGCCAAGCGCGCGAGGCCAAAGCGCGAGCCGGCGGCGATCGCGGAATCCGAGGACTGGGCAATGGCGCTGGTCGCCGCCGGTGTCGGCATTGCCATCGTGCCGGAGGGCGTGGCGCGCGGCGCCAGCGACGTCGCCGTGCGCCCGATCGATGTCGACGTGAAGCGCGAGGTGGGCCTCGCCTACAGCGGCAAGCGCCCGCCGTCGGACGTGCTGCAGGGATTTATTGCGGGATTGCGTAGAAAACGGCCAGTCAGACGACAGGCCAAATAGGCCGCCTCTCTCCAGTCAGGCCTTTGCTCCCCGTAGAATTACGGTGCGGATGTTCCCTTAAGCAATGGCGCGCAATAGCAAGCCGCCCGCTGAGCTGAGCGGACGTCGACTCGATCGACTGAGCCATGCACGTCTGCTCATGCCGTTCTTTCATGCCAGCGCGAGTATTGCGCATGCCCCAAGCATGCTGGAAAAAAGCCACGCGATTGATGCTGTGAACCAGATGTCGTCGCTGCGTTCCATGGCAGAGGTCCCTGACTGCCGCTTTGCAACAACCAGAGCACTGCGCAGGAACGCACGATTGACAGGGATCAATATGCACGGCGGCGTGCTCTTGACGGGTATTCGTCGGATGTCCGCATCCGAAAGTAGGCCCGCGATATCGCGGCGAGGCCCTTCGCCGGCGGCGCGATTGCGCTAGCGGGTTTGCTTGCCGAGCACGAGGTCGACCGTGTGGGCCGCGATCTTCCTGAGCTGGGCCTCGTCGCCGAAGGCGCGCTCCAGCACGGCAAGGCCGCGCGTCACGGTGGCGATGTGCAGGGCGGCGGCCTTGACGTCGCCATCGAACTCGCCGCGCGCTGCGCCGTCGGACAAGGTCTGCTCGAGAAGGCCGTTGATGCGGCTCATCAGATCGGCAAAGGCCCGGCGCGCGTCCTCGTCGAGCCCCTCGCCTTTGGGCGCAAGCTCCATCAGCCCGCGCGTGGTCGGGCAGCCCCGTGGCGGCGAGCCGGAGCGGAAGTTTCTGATGATCAGATCGAGGAATCTCGTCAGGCGCTCGCGCAAGGTCCCAGCGCCGAGCGCCTTCTGCAGCGACTTCAGATATTCGCTCGCATAGCGCTCATAGGCGGTGAGGAACAGCGCCTCCTTGCTGCCGAACGCGTTGTAGAGGCTGCCGCGCTGCACGCCGGCATCGCGCGCGATGTCCGACAGCGACGTGCCGCGCACGCCCTTGCGCCAGAACTGCTCGAAGGCGACGCGCAGGACGTCGTCGTGGTCGAATTCGCGGGGTCTCATCGGTTTCTCCGCTGCTCGTGCGCCGAAAGCCGCCTCGGGCCGCGGCCAAAATAATATTTGACACGGCGTCAAGAACATGGCTTTCTTTTTAGACAGCATGTCAAAAACAATGGGCCAGCCCGCCCGTTTCGTCAAGGAGGTCTGCCGTGCCGATCATTCATGTCTCGCTGCGCGCCGGAAAGAGCGAGGCCTACCGGCAGGCGATCTTCGACGGACTTTACCGCGCGATGCGCGAGACGCTGCACGTGCCCGAAGACGACCAGTTCATGACCATGTCGGAGCATGAGGCGGCGAACTTCCGCATCGGCACCGCCTACGGCGTCGCCCGCAGCGAGGACGTCGTCTATATCGGGATCACCGTGTTCGATACCCGCACGGCCGAGCAGAAGAAGGCGCTGTTCAAGCGAACCGCGGAATTGCTCGGCAAGAATCCCGGCATCCGGCCGGAGGACGTGTTCATCGTCATTGTTCCCAGCGCCAAGGAGAACTGGTCGGTCGGCAACGGTGTCGCGCAGTTTGCGTGAGGCCGCTTCGCGCGGTCTCAGCGCTAACGCATATACATCGGCGGCAGCCCGGGCGGCACCGCACCTGACAGGAACGATGCAAGAAACATCTTGCCCAGCGCGAGGCTTGTCTCCGGCGTTTCGGGCAGAAGCCGTTTCCCGCGGATCGCTTGCTCGAATTCGTCGGCGCTGAGCGGCGAAAGGCTATTCTCTGGCGCGGCGCGCGGCCCCTGCGCTGCCGCGCTGAAGAGAACACCGGTGTAGTAGAGCCGCGTCAGCGCGCGCACCTGCGACAAGCGATCGCGCGTCTGGCGATCCGGCTCACGGCTGAGCCAGGCCTGCAGCAAAATCTCTTCCAGTTCCGGCGACGGCGCAAAATTGTCGAGCGCGGTGGCGACATCGACCAGCGGATCGTTGCGGTAGGCGCTCTCCCAGTCGATCAGCCAGATCTGCCGACCGTCGAACAAGACATTGCGCGGCAGCACGTCGTTGTGGCTGGAAACGTAGTCCTGGGCGCGCGGATCATACGTGCTGCAAATTTGAGCCAGGCGTTGCGAGGCATTGTCGAGCAAGCCGGGAGCGAACAGCCCGGTCCTGCAAACATGACGCCACAGCCGGCTTACGATGTCCGGATAGTCAACAAAGCTCGGAAACAGCGGCGCCGACTGAAGCTTGCCGATCATCGCGCCGATCGCGCGGGCGAGCCCAGGCGCGCCATCCGGATAGGCCTCGAGCGGTTTTTCCTCGACAAAGTCCATCAAGACGACGCGGTCATTTTCGTCGAGATAGCGAACCGCCGGCGCGATCCCCTGCTCCGCGGCGATGCGCATGGATTGATACTGGTGCGGGTTGCGCAAAGGGCTGGCCGGACCTTCTATTCGCAACACGAAGCGCCGGCCCTTGCCTTCGACCAGAAAGACGAACGCGCCGGAAACGCCGCCGGTGAGCGGCCGAATTTCAGTAGCTGCGGTGCTTCCGAGCACAGCCGCGAGAGCCTGCTGCGCCTCATGGCGCTGCGCGTCTGAAAGCGGTGCAAATGGGTCGTGCTTCATCCCGCCGTCCAGATCCTTCGAGACGGACATCCTTATAGACGACGCGGGACGAGGAAAAGCGAAGATCAGTTCAGAAATTGCGTTGAACACGCAGGCTCAGCGCGAGCGTGTCCTGATCCTTGAACTCGTAGGCGCATGAACCTGCAACACCGTTGCAATTTGGCTTCGGCTGGATGCTGGTCATCGCCGTCGTGCCGGTGAATTTCTGATCGAGACGGAAGTACATGAGTTCGGCCGAGAACGTCATGTTCTTGACCGGATTCCATCGCGTGATGACACCGATCTGGTAGACGTTGAAGTCGGGATTGCAGGTGTAATCGGCCGACTTTCCGAAATTGCCGGCGGGGCCCGCGAGGCTGCCCGTCGCGGCGCTCGCGGTGTAGATCGAGCAATAGTAGAACTTTGTCGTGGCGTCGTGCCGGACGGCAGACGCGGAACCAAATACGCTGGTCGACCAGTTCGGATTCCAATTGTGGTTGAACGCACCGCGCACGCCGAACGCCTCGGTCAGATGCAGCTTGCCGTCACCCTGACCGCTCGCCGCGCCGAAGAAGGGACTGGCGAAGCCCGCGGGCAACCACATGGCATCGGTGGTCACACCGAATCCAACGCTCTGGTAAGCGCGTCCCGAGCCACCGAACATCGCAAAGTTCGGCGAGGTTGCGCTGGTCGAAATCACGTTCTTCGTATCACCCTTGGCGTAGGTGGCATCGATCTTGAAGTCATCGCCCGCGCCGGTCGGAAGATTCTTGATCTGCAGCGCGGCCATGACGGAGCCGCCCCATTTAGTGTCCGGATGTCCCGATGGCTCGGAGGGGCCGAACGGGTTCGGGCCCGCCAGGCCCGTTGGAAGGCCCAAAGCCAGGCTGTTGTAGGAGCCACTCACTTCATGCGCGGCAGCCGAAATCTGGAACAGGCCCCACGACTGATCGACGCGAATATTGCCGACGATGTCGGGCGCATGCACACCACCGTAGGCGGTGAACTGTGTACCAAGCGCGCCCAAATACGCCGTTGGTACCCCGCCTGCGCCGAGCACGCTCGTGTTGAGCGGGTTGGCGAGGTTGTAGACCGAGGTGCGGTTGAACACGACGGGATCGTCGAGCCCGATCGTGGCCGAGACGCCATTGCCGAATTCTGCGGTGTACTTGACGTTGTTCACGCCGGTGACGGTGTCATGACCGCCGAGCAGGTATGAACTGATGTTGCCGGGATAGCCCTGCCACGGCGTCGCGTAGGCCGAGAACGATTTGCCGAATGTGAATCCGGCGAATTGAATGAACACGAAATCGACGGAGACATAGCCGCCGCCAGGCGTATCAAGCAGATTGGTGTTGACGACCGCGGCGCCGCCGCCGTACACGCCGCCGGCGCTGACGGTCGGCAGAGCGGTGGCCAGGGCCGCCGGGTTGTACGTAGTGAAGCCCAGCGTCGTGAACGTGAAGTTCGCCTGACCGAAGGTGCGGACCACGCCATATTCTGTGCCGGTGCGGGTATCGATAGTGAGACCCATGCGGGAACGCGTCGAGAAATAGTCACGGTAGCGGTTTTGTTGACCAAGATCGCCGTTCCATGCCGGCTGGCCATACACGAAGCCGTTGAACGTCGTGTCGACGCGAAGGAATCCACCGAGCTTCAGGCAGGTGTCGGTGCCGGGGATATAGAAGAAGCCCGCGCCGTAAAGCGAGCAGACCTTCATGTATTCGACCGGCTTCGCCTTGACGGGAAGATCGGCCGCGACTGCCCCTGTCGCAACGAGAAGTCCGGCCGTTGCCCCGGCCACCAGGTACCCTGAACTCATCAGTCGCCCCCAACTGCGAAATTCCGAGGGCCGTTGCAGCACTGACGGTGCTTCCTGCCTCTGTTGCGCCAAAAGCTAGCCGACTGCTGGGAGCGAAAAAACCGTCAACGCAACCGAGTGTAGCAAAGGTTCCCTAATGTGATAACTTGGCAACAGGAGCAACCTGTTCGAACAATGGCGATTTTCAACCTTGGGGGGATTGATGGATCGACGTCAATTTCTGCTCGTCACTGCGGCGCTTGCTTCGGGGCTGCGACCGGCGGCGGCGCAGCAGCCTACAGCAAAGAAACGCCTCGCCGTCATCGGTTTCACAAAAGTTGAAACGCTGAGAATTGGAGGCGATCCCTACGCACATGTTTTCTTTGAAGAGCTGAAACGTCTTGGCTACGTCGAGGGCGAAAATCTGATCGTGGATAGGTGGCAGTTTCAGCCCGGGCGTGTTGCTGATATTGCGCGAGAAGTTGTCGAGGCAAATCCCGACGTGATTGCTTCATGGGGGTCCCCAATGACTTCCCGCCTCAAAGCAGCGACAACGACGATTCCCATCGTGGCCTTCACCGGTGACCCCGTTCGGTTTGGGATCGTTACGAACCTGGCGCGTCCTGGCGGCAACATCACCGGTGTAAGCGCGGACGCTGGTGTCGAAATCTGGGCCAAGCGACTCCAACTGCTGTCCGATGCCGTTCCCGGTTTGACGAAAGTACTCTTTGTCTCAACAGAGGGCGGCTGGGCGGGCGCCGGCGGCCAAACGGTGCGCGAGGCCGCGCAAAAACTTGGAATTACCCTGGTGCGGGCTACCGTCAGCAGCCCCTATGGCGATGCCGAATACCGGCAGGCATTCTCGTCTATTCAACCGGGCCAATTGGATGGAATGATGTTGTCGGATGAGAATGATCACTACGGCAAGCAATCCGTTCTGCTTCAACTAGTCCAGCAGGCCCGCCTCCCGGCGATTTTCGGTCAACGTTTTTTCGTCGAGGCCGGCGGGTTGATGGCGTACGTCTACGACCTCAAATCTCTGCTTCGGAGGCAGGCCACACAGATCGTGGATGTCTTCCGAGGGGTTAAACCCAGCGACATACCATTCTACCAGGCCGAGCGGTTCGAGCTGGTGATCAATCTCAAGACCGCCAAGGAGCTTGGGCTCGACATACCGGCCGGGCTGGTCGCCGGTGCGGCCGCAGTGATCGAATGAAGCGGCGAGACTTCATCATAGCCCTTGCTGGCACGGCGCTTCATGCGCGACAAGCGCAGGCACAACAGGCGCCAGTGGTTGTGGGTGTGCTCAACGTCGGCCCCGCCGGACCGGAATTGACCGGCTTCCTTGCGCCCGTTCGGGCGCGTCTGGCCGAAATGGGTTTTGTCGAGGGACGGAATCTGTCCTTTGAGTATCGCGGGGCCGACTACAAGCAGGAACGACTTGTCGAACTAGCGAAGGAACTCGCCGGGCGGCAGGTCGCGGCGATCATGACGTTGGGCGGTCCCCCCACCGTTGCCGCCAAAGCGGTTACCAAATCAATCCCGATCATTTTCAGGACCGGCTTTGATCCCGTCGCGAGTGGCTATGTCGAAAGCCTGAACCGGCCGGGCGGCAACGTGACCGGCGTCTTCATTCTCAATCCGGAATTGATTTTCAAGCGCCTCGAAGCTCTTCATGAATTGGTACCGGCGGCAAAGACAATCGCATTCTTCTATACCCAGACCGGTGATGCCGGCGCTGAAAAGTTCTACAAGGACAAACTCGAGGAAATTGCAGGACCTCTTGGCGTAAAAGTCCTCCTCTTCAATGCAAGCCAGGTCGACGAGATCGAGAAAATCTTCTCGAAAGCTGTCGGTGATGGCGCCGATGCAGTTCTCGTCAATGATCACCCCGTGTTCGCCGCAGGCGGCGGCAAAATCATCGCCGACATAGCAGCGCGCCATAAGATTCCGACGATATACCCCGGCCGTTCCTACGTGGCTGCCGGCGGCCTGATCAGCTACGGATCGGACAGCAAGGAGGCCAATCGGCAGCTCGGCGATTTGGTTGGACGCGTGCTGAAAGGTGCCAAACCCGAGGATCTGCCAGTTCAGCAAGTCACGAAACTGGAGCTCGTGGTGAATGCGAAAGTGGCAAAGTCTCTGGGCATCGACATTCCGATGCCCCTGCTCGGATTAGCCGAGGTTGTCGATTGACCGAAGCGACAGGACGTCCCGAAAAAAGCGCCCGTCTCAGCCCTTCACCACCACCGCGCCGCACCCGGCCGCCACCGGCAACACCGGCGGATTGGCGGCGAGCGTGGCAAGTTCCTTGATCAGGCGATCGGCATCGGAGGCGATGCCGTCGGGCGCCTGGATCACCAGGCGCTCCAGCGCCCAGCGGTAGGACGAGATGCGGCGCTCCAGGCTCTGCTGCACCCATTGCACGATGCAGGAATTCTCCGCCATGCGCGCGACCGCGTCGTCGCGTTCGCGCGGCGACAGTTCGGACACCATCTTCAGGCTGGCACTGCGCTTGCGGTCGAGGTCGAGGACTTTGCCCGCATTGCCGTAGAACGGCTCGAAGCGGGTGATGTCGCTGCGCACGTCGTCGATCAGCACGCTGTAGCGCGACATGTGCGAGCGATGCGGCTCGTCGATCAGATTGCGGCCGTACATGGTGCGGTCGAAGATGACATTCTGCCGCCATGGCGAGGGCAGCGGCTTGTAGTCGCCCCATACGCTCTTCCAGGCCGGGCGCGACAGCGGCGGCTCGACCAGCGGATAGGCGAGATCGCGCAGCAGGCGCTCATTGTCGGTGAGCTGGAATTGCGAGGCCTTCACGCCGATGCTGCCGGTGGCCTCCGGACCCATCCACTTGTGCATGTCGTCGCTGCGCATGTCGGAACGGGTGCGGAAAAAATCGCCGCCGCTGCAGCCGGCGAGCAGCGCACCGGTCAGGACAAGGGCAATCGCCGGGAATGAGCGCCGTGCTCCGGTGATCCGGTTCGCAAGCATTGCCGGCATCTTAATTTCCTAAGCGTTCAGGTGCGCCGTCGGCGACGGCGTCCGGGAGCAGCCCCCTCTTCCGGTCCCCCGCCATCGCCATCACGGTCGATGCGGATAACGGGAAGAATCAGGATGGTCCCCATGCCATCACGCGGTGCGCCATCCATGCCGTGATCCAGGCGCCGCGAAGCCGCATCCGCCGGGAAGTCGATGATGGTGCCCATGTTCCGTTCTTTCTGCCTCGCCGCCCGCACATGAATTTGCCGGCGGCATGCCATTATTAAGAACAGCCTGTGGTTAACGAGGTCTTAACCAAACAGGCCCGCAAAGTACCGGAGTGGGACAGCGCGGCAGCAAAGCCACACCGCTAAAATGCGCGCGAAGATCTTCACGACTTGTTTTCCTTAACCGCCTCTTAAAACAACGCGCTCTAGGCTTGGCGACCAGGGTTTTCCAACAGTCGCGTACGCCTTTATGACCGCAGCTCCATCGTTTCCGGGTTTTGACGGGCTCATGACGCTCTCGCGCCGCGAGGGGGTCGACATCCGCCCGACGCTGCTGCGCGTCCTGACCGACCTCTATGTCCAGGCGCGCTCGCACAGCCCCGACGAGGAGCGCCAGTTCGTCGAGCTGACCTCCCGCCTGATCGAGCAGGTCGACGATGCCACCCGCGCCGCCGTGCGGGCCCGCCTTGCGATCTATCCGGGCACGCCCTTGCGGACGATGATCCAGCTTGGCCTGCGGCCTGCCCATCCGGGCGATCCCGTGCCGCTGGCGGAAGAGATTCGCCCCGCCCCCGCGCAGGAGCGCGCCCTGCGCGAGCCGACGGAAGCCGAACTGCGGCTGGCATCGAATCTGTCGATGCAGCCAAAGGACGCCGCCGAGATCAGCGATCTGTTTTTCGCCGCCGGCGGGCCTGAGCGCGCGGCGATCCTGCACAATCTCAACGACACGCCGCTGAAGGCCTCGGCGCGAATTCCGGAAAGCCGGGCGAAGCGCGCGCTGCATATCCTGGAAATGGCGGCGTTCGCCTCCGATGCCGAGAACTTTGCGCTCGAGCTCGGCGAAGCACTGATCCTGCCGACGCGAATTGCCCAGCAGGTCACCGCACATCCAGGCGCCGAGCAGC
>JAKFVP010000547.1 GCA_021732175.1 Bradyrhizobium sp. | reverse complement strand
CAGCTGAACTCTCTCCCGTCATTGCGAGGAACGCAGCGACGAAGCAATCCAGCTTTCTTGCGGCAACGAAGGAAGCTGGATTGCTTCGCTTCGCTCGCAATGACGGTGGTTGCGACAGCTACCTGTGACCGAAGATCGCCGAGCCCACGCGCACATGCGTCGCGCCGAACTGGATTGCGGTCGCAAAGTCCGCGCTCATGCCCATCGACAGATTCTTCAGACCGTTGCGCGCCGCAATTTTTGCGGTGAGGGCAAAGTGCGGCGCCGGCGCCTGGTCGACCGGCGGGATACACATCAGCCCGGAAATCTCGAGGCCATATTTGTCGCGGCATGCGGCGATGAACGCGTCCGCATCCTGCGGCGCGATCCCCGCCTTTTGCGGCTCCTCGCCGGTATTGATCTGGACGAACAATTGCGGACGGCGGCCCTGCGATTTGATCTCCTTGGCTAACGCTTCGCAAATGCTCGGACGGTCCACCGAGTGGATCGCGTCGAACAGCGCGACCGCTTCCTTGGCCTTGTTGGACTGCAGCGGCCCGATCAGATGCAGCACGATGCCGGGATGAACTGACATCAGCGCCGGCCATTTCGCTTTCGCCTCCTGCACGCGGTTTTCGCCGAATACGCGCTGTCCACTCGCAATCACCGGTGCGATCGCATCGGCCTCGAACGTCTTCGACACCGCAATCAGCGTCACCGAGGCGCGGTCGCGGCCGTTTTCCCTGCAGGCGCGCGCGATTTCCTGTTCCACGGCCGCAAGACCGCCTGGTAAAGGCGCGTTTACCGTCTCAGCCGTCTCACTCGCCATGGCAGTGCTCGCAACGCTGCAAATCCGCGGATTTGCTTGAATTTTACCAAGTTCGGGAAGGGCTTTTTGAACCCTTCCGGCTAGCTTGGCGCGGGGTAGGGAAGAAGATGTCTCGCGTCGCACTCAGCCGCAAGAGGGTCAAGCTCAGGAAATTTCTGGGCATAAGGGCGCGTCTCGCGCTGCTGGCGCTCATGCTGGTGGCGCCCCTGATGGTCGAGCGCGTCCGTTCGCTGGAGAACACCCGCGCCAAGCAGATGGCGGCGGCCTCGGAAGAATTCGCCGCCCTCACCCGGCACAGCACCAACATCCAGCGCGAAGTGATCTCCTCGGTGGAGACGATGCTGAAATCGGCGGCCTACATCCGCGCCTCCGGTGGCATTGCCCGCAGCTGTGAGATCCTGCGCGCCAGCGTGCCCACAAACCTGCCCTGGATTCGCAGCATCATGTTCGTCAGCAAGGACGGCCTGGTGCAGTGTTCGACCCTGAACTTCCAGGTGGGGCTCAATCTCAGCGATCGCGAATATTTCCGGAAGGCGCAGCAGACCGGCGACTTCGTCTTCAGCGATTACCTGTTCGGCAAGACCAACAACCGCCCGATGATGATGGCCGCGTATCCGGTAGCCGCGATCAATGCGGACCAGGATGCCGTCGTCGTCGCCGGCATGAATATCGACTGGCTGTCCAAGATCATGACCAATCTCGGCGACCGGGCGGGAATCTCGGCCTTGCTGATCGACAGCACCGGCGTGGTGATCGCCGCACCGGCGGATCAGGCCAGCTTGATCGGCCGCCCGCTGGATACGGTGCCGCTGATGGCAGCGGTCGCAGAGACGGCGCTCGCCACCGAGGCGCCGTCCGGTTCGGTTTCTTTCACTGCCGCAGATGGTCTGAAGCGCGAGCTGAACTTTGCCCGCATTCCCGGCACGCAGTCCCGCCTCGTCGTCAGCATCGACGAGGGCAAGGTGACGGCGGCGATCAACCGCGAGATTCGCACCGCCTATATTCAGCTCGCCTTCGTCTGCCTGTTCGTGCTGCTGGGCGCGCTCGTTGGCGCCGAAAAGCTGATCATCGAGCCGATCGACACGATGACGGACATGGCCAAACGCTTCGGCGAGGGCGACACTTCGGCGCGCGTGGCCCGCCATCGCCTGCCCTCCGAGTTCATGCCGCTGGCGCGTGCCTTCAACGCGATGGCCGCGCGGCTCAGCCAGCGCGAGCGCGAGATGCTGGCGAATAACGACCGCCTCACCGTGATGGCCTCGATCGACATGCTGTCGGGGCTCGCCAATCGCCGCGGCTTCCAGAGCCGGCTCGATTTCGAATGGATGAAGGCGCAGCAATATGGCAGCGAGCTGTCGCTGCTGATGATCGACGTCGATCATTTCAAGCTCTACAACGACACCTATGGCCATCCCGAGGGCGACGCCTGCCTGACCCGGCTCGGCGAAACGCTCGCCGGGATCGCCGCCGACACGATGGGCTTTGCCGCGCGCTATGGTGGCGAGGAGTTTTGCCTGCTGCTGCCCAACGCCAGCGCGTTGCGCGCCATGGAAGTCGGCGAGACCGTGCGCGCCACCATCCAGGGCCTGGCTTTGCCGCACGCGACCTCGAGCCACAAGACCGTCACCGTCTCGATCGGCGTTGCCTGCACGCTGCCGTCAGAGAGCCACCGCCCCGGCGATCTCATCGAAGCTGCGGACGCCGCCCTCTACGCCGCCAAGCACCGCGGCCGCAACACGGTGGTCGAGCACGGCTTCATCCGCCTGGTCGACGAAGCCGGCATGGCGCTGGCGGGGTAATTCCCCAATTTCGTCCCGGCGAAGGCCTGGCGAAGGCCGGGACCCATAACCACCGATATCAATTGTTGAGTCGAGCTGGGAGTTTCAGCGCGGCATAGCCACGGACATTCGTGGTTATGGCCCCCGGCCTTCGCCGGGGCGACAAATCACCCCACCGCCCGCTCCGGCTCGAGCTCGCGCTCGGTGACGACGCAATTGCGGCCGCGCTTCTTGGCCTGGTAGAGCGCGCGGTCGCAGCGGTCGATCAGATCTTCCATGGTCTCACCGGGCAGGAACTGGCCGACGCCGATCGACACGGTAATGCCCGGCAATTCCTGGCCGGTGGAGCGGCGCGTAATCTTGCAGTCGGCGAGTGCATTGCGGATGCGCTCAGCGATCATGGTGCAGACGGAAAGATCCGCGCCGGGCAGGATCGCGATCAATTCCTCGCCGCCATAGCGTGCCGCCAGATCCGTGTCGCGGACCCGCTCGTGCAGCGCCTTGGCCACCAGCCGCAACACCTGGTCGCCGACGCCATGGCCGAAACTGTCGTTGAACTTCTTGAAGTGGTCGATGTCGATCAGGAAGACGCTCAGCGGCTGGCCGGATTCCATGGCGACCGCCTGCGCGCTCTGGCAGAATTCCTCGAGCGCGCGGCGGTTGGGCAGGCCGGTCAGCGTGTCGGTCCGCGCCCGCTCCTCCGATTTCGACAGGGATTCGCGGATCATGTCGAGCTCGCGCGACTTCTCGACGAACTGCGCTTCCAGCTTCGTGGCGCGGGTCGCCGCCTTGGAAAGCTCGTTCATCAGCGTCTCGATCAGGAGACGCGGATCGGTCCCGATCTCGGAGCGGTCGGCAACGTTGCTGATCGCCTCGATCTGGGTGCGGTTGTCGGCGATCGCCGTGGACAGGAAATCCTGCGCGGAAGCGAGCACCGTGTGCAATTGCTGCGAGACCTGATGGGCGACCGCCTCGTCGAGGCCCTTGGCGCCGACATAGGTGGTGTAGAGGTCGCGGTTGGTCGCCGCATCGAACTTGCGCTTGCCCGCGACGAGGATGTCGATGGTGCGCTTCAGCTCGACCGGGCTGCCGAGCGCATATTTGAACCAGACGTGGAAATTATGCGGGGTCGGCGGAACGCGCTGTTGCGTGATCGCGCCCATGGCCTTTTCGGCCACGCCGGTCACGTACTCGAAATCCAGCTCGTCGAAGGAGTCGGCCAAGGTGATGCACTTGCTTCCTGAGGGACCTTACCTTTTCTTGTTATTTGGTTGGCGACGGTCTCATGAATTGGTTAAGTGCCCCTCAATACTGCTCGTCTTGCGAGCAGTCCCTGACGCTACAACACGCCCCTCCGCGAGGCCCCGCCGGCCCGGCCTAAGGCGTTGACCCCCAACGGTCTTTTATGGCCTAGTCCGCCGTCCTCTGGATGGGACCCGAATCCTCGAAAAACCCAGCAATTTCATGACGCCCGACCGCTATAACGCCCGTGAATCCGAGCCCCGCTGGCAATCCGCCTGGAACGAGAAGGCGATCTTCGCCTCCAAAAACGACGACCCGCGGCCGAAATACTATGTGCTCGAGATGTTCCCCTACCCGTCCGGGCGCATCCATATCGGCCACGTTCGCAACTACACGCTGGGCGATGTGCTGGCCCGCTTCATGCGCGCGAAGGGATACAATGTGCTGCACCCGATGGGCTGGGACGCCTTCGGACTGCCGGCGGAAAACGCCGCCATCGAGCGCAAGGTCGCGCCCAAGGCGTGGACCTACGAAAACATCGCGGCGATGAAGAAGCAGCTGCAGTCGATCGGACTGTCGCTGGACTGGGCGCGCGAATTCGCGACCTGCGATCCCTCCTACTACAAGCATCAGCAGAAGATGTTTCTGGACATGCTGCGGGCGGGACTGGCCGAGCGCGAGAAGCGCAAGCTCAACTGGGACCCGGTCGACATGACCGTGCTCGCCAACGAGCAGGTGATCGACGGCCGCGGCTGGCGCTCGGGCGCCGTTGTCGAACAGCGCGAGATGAGCCAGTGGGTCTTCAAGATCACCAAGTACTCGCAGGAGCTGCTGGACGCGCTCGACGGCCTCGACCGCTGGCCCGACAAGGTGCGGCTGATGCAGCGCAACTGGATCGGCCGGTCCGAAGGCCTGCTGATCCGCTTCGCGCTGGATGCTGCGACCTCGCCCGCCGGCGAGACCGAGCTGAAGATCTTCACGACGCGGCCGGACACGCTGTTCGGCGCCAAGTTCATGGCGATCTCGGCGGATCATCCGCTGGCGCAGGCGGCGGCTGCGAAGAATCCCAAGCTGGCCGAGTTCATCGCCGAGATCAAAAAGATCGGCACCGCCCAGGAAATCATCGACACCGCCGAGAAGCAGGGCTTTGACACCGGAATCAAGGCAATCCATCCGTTCGACCCGAACTGGAAACTGCCGGTCTATGTCGCCAACTTCGTGCTGATGGAATACGGCACCGGTGCCATCTTCGGCTGCCCCGCGCACGACCAGCGCGACCTCGACTTCGTCAACAAGTACAAGCTCGGCAACATTCCCGTGGTCTGCCCCGAGGGCCAGGACCCGAAGACGTTCGTCATCACGGACACCGCCTATGACGGCGAAGGCCGCATGATCAATTCGCGCTTCCTCGACGGCATGACCATCGATCAGGCCAAGGAAGAAGTGGCAAAGCGGCTGGAAAACGAGACGCGCGGCAACGAATCCGTCGGCGAGCGGCAGGTCAATTTCCGCCTGCGCGACTGGGGCATTTCACGCCAGCGCTATTGGGGCTGCCCGATCCCGGTCATCCATTGCCCGAAATGCGATGTCGTGCCGGTGCCGGACAAGGATCTGCCGGTGACGCTGCCGGAGGACGCCACCTTCGACAAGCCGGGCAACGCGCTCGACCATCATCCGACCTGGAAGCACGTCAGCTGTCCGAAGTGCGGGGCTAAGGCGCTGCGCGAAACCGACACCATGGACACCTTCGTGGACTCGTCCTGGTATTTTGCGCGCTTCACCGATCCCTGGAACGAGAACGCACCGACCACGCCGAAAATCGCCAACCGCATGATGCCGGTCGACCAGTATATCGGCGGCGTCGAGCACGCGATCCTGCACCTGCTCTACAGCCGCTTCTTCACCCGCGCGATGAAGGCGACCGGCCACATCGACATGAAGGAGCCGTTCGCCGGCATGTTCACCCAGGGCATGGTGGTGCACGAGACCTACCAGAAGCCCGACGGCACCTATGTCACGCCGGCCGAGGTGAAGATCGAGATGATCGGAAGCGAGCGCCGCGCCGTGATGATCTATGGCGGCGAGCCGATCACGATCGGCCCGATCGAGAAGATGTCGAAGTCGAAGAAGAACACGGTCGACCCCGACGACATCATCGCAACCTACGGCGCCGACGTCGCCCGCTGGTTCATGCTGTCGGACTCCCCGCCCGATCGCGACGTGATCTGGAGCGACGAGCGCGTGCAGGGCGCCTCGCGCTATGTGCAGCGGCTGTGGAGGTTGGTGAACGAGGCCGCCGCGATTGCCAAGTCAGCGCCGGCGGCGCGGCCGGCCAGCTTCGGCGCCGATGCGCTTGCGCTACGCAAGGCGGCCCATGGCACGCTCGACAAGGTGTCGACCGGCATCGAGCGGCTGCATTTCAACGTCTGTCTGGCCTACATCCGCGAGTTCACCAACGCCCTGGCCGACGTTCTGGCCAAGGTCTCGTCCAGGGAGGGTGGAACCCCGGCCCCCGACGTCGCCTGGGCGGTCCGGGAGGCCGCGGTCATCCTTGTGCAACTGATTTCGCCGATGATGCCGCATCTGGCCGAGGAATGCTGGGTGGTGCTGGGCCAGAAGGGGCTGATCTCGGAGGCCGATTGGCCGCAAATTGAACGCGATTTGCTGGTCGAAGACACCATGACCCTGGTCGTCCAGGTCAACGGTAAGAAGCGCGGTGAGGTCACAGTGCCGAGCGAAGCCAAGAACCCGGAAATTGAGGGTGCCGTTTTGGCCCTCGATGCGGTAAAATTGGCCTTGGACGGCAAGCCCGTCCGGAAAGTGATCGTTGTGCCCAAGAGGATCGTCAATGTGGTCGGCTAAAAGCAGGATCGCCGTTCGGCTGTTGGCCGTGGCCGCCCTCGCCGGCCTCACCGCCGGCTGCTTCCAGCCGATGTATGCCGAGCGCGGCGACGGCAGCCCGGCGCTGCGTGAGAAGCTGATGGGCGTCGAGCTGCCGCCGGTCGAGACCAAGTCGAACGCCTCGCGCGAGGCGCGTATCGGCGTCGAGATCCGCAACGCGCTGGCATTCAAGCTGTACGGCCAGGCCACCGGCATGCCGCCGACGCACAAGCTGGTGCTGAAATTCGCGACCAGCCGCTCCTCACTGATGCTCGATCCCGCCACCGCGCTGCCGTCGTCCGAGAATTACGGCATCGATGCGCAGTTCAATCTGGTCGAGCTGGCCACCAACAAGTCGGTCATGACCGGCTCGACCTTCTCGCGCGTTTCCTACGACATCCCCGGCCAGATGCAGCGCTTCGCCCGCGCCCGCGCCTTCCGCGACGCCGAGGACCGTGCCGCGCAGGAGATCGCCGAAAACATCCAGACGCGCATCGCGTCCTATTTCGTCGCCGGCAGCTGAGATCCGTTGGTCGCGCTCCGCGGAAAAGAGATCGACACTTTCCTGGTCCGACCCGACCCGGGCCGCCCCATCATCCTGCTCTACGGTCCCGACGCCGGCCTCGTCCGCGAGCGCGCCGACGCATTGATGGCATCCGCCGTCGACGATCCCAACGATCCCTTCTCCCTCGTCCGCCTCGACGGTGACGAGCTCGCCGGCGAGCCCTCGCGCCTGGTCGAGGAAGCCATGACCGTGCCGCTGTTCGGCGGCCGCCGCGCCATCCGCGTCCGCGCCGGTTCGCGCAGCTTCGCCAGCGGCGTCGACACGCTGGCGGAGATGGCGATCAAGGATTGCCGCATCGTCATCGAGGCCGGGGAGCTTCGTCCGGAATCGCCTCTGCGAAAAGCCTGCGAGCGCGCCAAGAATGCGGTGGCGATCGGCTGCTATCCCGACACCGAGCGAGATCTCGCCAAGCTGATCGATGACGAACTGAAGCCGTCGAACCTGCGCATCGCCCAGGACGCCCGCTCCACCCTGATGGGCCTGCTCGGCGGCGACCGCCAGGCCTCCCGCAATGAACTGAAGAAGCTAGCGCTCTATGCCCATGGCAAGGGCGAGGTGACGCTCGACGACGTCATGGCCGTCGTCTCCGACGCCTCGGACCTGAAGCTCGACCCGATCGTGGACGCCGCCTTCGCCGGCAACGCCGCCCTGGTGGAAAGTGAATTCGCGAAAGCGACGGTGGCCGGAACCTATCCCGGCATCATCATCGCAGCCGCACAGCGTCAGGCCGCCTGGCTGCACAAATCGGCACTGGCGCTGGAGGGAGGCACGCCGCTCTCGAGCGTGCTCGATGGCGGCTTTCCGCGCCTGCACTTCTCGCGCAAGGGCGTGGTCGAGACGGCGCTGCGGAATTTCAATCCGCCGCGGCTGGTCGGCGTCATCGATCAGTTGGGAACGGCGGCGCTCGACATGCGCAAGCAGACGGCGCTCGCATCCGTGATCGCACAGCGCACGCTGCTTTCGATCGCGGCCAATGCGCGGAGGCGGGGTTAGCTCGACCGCGCCAGCCGCCGCATCACCTCGTCGAGTTGCTCGAGGCTCTTGTAGCTGATCTGCACGCTTCCGCCGGGATCGCGGTGGTTGACCGTAACGGAAAGGCCCAGCGCGTCGCTGACCCGCTTCTCCAGCGCCAGCGTGTCGGCGTCCTTCTGCTTGGAGGCACCGCCGCCACCGCCGCGCGGCTTCTGCGGCTTGCGCTCGGGCACGCCCTCTTCATGCGCCAGCGCTTCGGTCTGGCGGACGTTGAGGCCCTCCTCGACGATGCGCTTGGCGGCGGCCAGCGGATCGGGCACGCCGATCAGCGCGCGGGCGTGACCGGCCGACAGCTGCCCGGCAGCGATGTAGGCCTGCACCTCCGCGGGCAGCTTGGTCAGTCGCATCATGTTGGCGACATGGCTGCGGCTCTTGCCGACGATTTTCGCGATCTCGTCCTGGCTGCGTTTGAACTCGTCGGCCAGCGCGTGATAGCCCTGCGCTTCTTCCATCGCGTTGAGGTCTTCGCGCTGGACGTTCTCGATGATCGCAATCTCCAGCGCGTCGCTGTCGCTGACATCGGCCGGGACGATCGGGACTTCGTGCAGGCCGGCGAGCTGGGAGGCACGCCAGCGGCGTTCGCCGGCGATGATCTCAAAGCGGTCGTGCGCGCCCTTCACGGGCCGCACCACGATCGGCTGGATCACGCCATGCTGCTTGATCGAGGCGGCGAGCTCGTTGAGCTCGGCGTCGGAGAAGGCACGGCGCGGGTTGCGCGGATTGGGCTTGAGGAACTCGATCGGCACCTTGCGGTTATTGCGCGGGCGATCGACATGGGCGGCCTCGCCGCCGACATCACCGATCAGACTTGCAAGACCGCGGCCCAATCGCGAACGCGCTTCGTCGGCCATCGTCGCCAACTCCCTTGGATTCACTCGCAGCACTCCAAAACCAGAATTTCACACTCGCAGGCGAACGGCACCTCAATGCGCGCGCAGCTCGCGCTCGCGCTGGATCACCTCGGTCGCAAGCTTCAGATACGCTTCGCTGCCGACGCATTTGAGGTCGTAGACCAGCACCGGCTTGCCGTAGGACGGCGCCTCCGAGATGCGCACGTTGCGCGGGATCATGGTGTTGTAGACCTTGGAGCCCATGAACTGGCGGACGTCGGCGACGACCTGGTTCGACAGATTGTTGCGGCTGTCGAACATGGTCAGCACGATGCCGTGGATCGACAGGTTCGGGTTGAGGGTGGTCTTCACCTGCTCCACCGTCTGCAGCAATTGCGACAGACCTTCGAGCGCGAAGAACTCGCACTGCAGCGGCACCAGGATCGCATCGGAGGCGGCCATCGCGTTCACCGTGAGCAGGTTGAGCGAGGGCGGGCAGTCGATCAGCACATAGGTGTAGTCGCTGTCGGGCGAGACGTTCTGGTTGAGCGCACCGATCGCATCGCGCAGGCGGAAAGCGCGGCCGGGCGTGGTGCCGAGCTCAAGCTCGAGGCCGGAGAGATCCATGGTGGAGGTCGCGATGTGCAGGCGCGGCACCGCAGTTGGCACCACCGATTCGCGCAAGGCTGCTTCGCCGACCAGCACGTCATAGGTCGAGGTGTTGCGGCTCTTGCGGTCGATGCCGAGCCCGGTCGAGGCGTTGCCCTGGGGATCGAGGTCGACGATCAGCACGCGCTCGCCGATCGCGGCCAGGGCCGTGCCGAGGTTGATCGCGGTTGTGGTCTTGCCGACGCCACCCTTCTGGTTGGCGAGCGCCAGGATGCGCGGATGTCCTACCGGTTTTGGCGCCCTATCCTCTTGATATATCTTATCAATTACGTCCATGGCTGCTGTCCCCAGCTAGTCCGCGGAAGCCTTTGCGCCGCTCGATGGCATCGAGTTCGACGATCCAGCCTTGTCCGCCCGTGCGGCTGGAGTGAAGTTGGGGCTTAATGTTCCAATATTTAGTGGCCTCAGTCAATTCGGCCTCTACATCTTGGCCCTTGAGAAACAAGGCTTTAGCGCCTCGTTTCACTAGCGGCTCCGCAAAGCCCACAAGTTCATGTAGCGGAGCCACCGCGCGGGCGGTCACGCAATCGACCGGCCCGGCGAATCTTTCCACAGTATCCCCGATATCGGCGAGATGCACAGTCCCCGGTGAGCCGGTGATGCGAATCGCCTCGCGCAGGAAGGCGGCCTTCTTGGCGATCCGCTCCACCAGATGGACCATCGCGCCTGGCGTCTCTGCGAGCGCACAGGCCAGCACGACACCGGGAAAGCCGCCGCCGCTGCCGAGATCGACCCAGACTTTTGCTGATGGCGCCAGGCTCAGGAGCTGCAGCGAATCGGAGATGTGGCGGGTCCAGAGATGCGGAAGTGTGGAGGGCGCGACGAGGTTGGTCTTCGCCTGCCACTCCAGCAGCAGCGCGATGTAGCGATCGAGCCGCGCCTCCGTTTCACGTGAAACGGGAGTGACCGCTAGCGCGGCGGCCTTGTCGGCAGAGAGGTCGAGTTGGGGGGCTGTGCGGGCCATAGTGTTTCACGTGAAACGTCAGGCCGTCGCCTTCAGGCTTTTCCGCCTGGTCTCGCGCCTGAGATACGCCGCCAGGATCCCGAGTGCCGCCGGCGTCATGCCGTCGATCCGGCCGGCTTGGCCCACGGTTCGCGGCTGATGGGCGCGAAGCTTGGCGCGGGCCTCGTTGGAAAGGCCGGGGACTTCGTCGTAATCGATGCCGGTGAGCACCAAGCCTTCATCGCGACGGAAGGCGTCGACATCGGCGGTCTGGCGCTTGAGGTAGACGTCATACTTGGCGTCGATCTCGAGATGGACGGCGATGCCGGGATCGATGGCCGAAAGCTCCGGCCAGATGCCAAGGAGCGTCGGCCATTCGACATCGGGATAGGCCAAGAGCTCAAACGCAGAGCGGCGATTGCCGTCACGGTTGAGAGCGAGGCCATGTCGGGCGGCTTCGTTCGGGGTGATCGCCAGCGACTTCGCCAACGCCTTCGCGGCATCAAGCGCCGCCATCTTGGCCCCGTGGCGCTCCGCCCTCGCCGATCCGACGCAGCCCAAGGCAATGCCCTTGTCGGTCAGGCGCTGGTCGGCATTGTCAGCCCGCAAGGTCAGCCGATACTCGGCCCGCGAGGTGAACATCCGATAGGGCTCGGTGATCCCCCGGGTGACGAGGTCATCGATCATGACCCCGAGATAGCCGTCCGCCCGATCGAACACGACGGGTTCAGCGCCACTGGCCGCCAAGGCCGCGTTCAATCCGGCGACAACGCCCTGCCCGGCGGCCTCCTCATACCCCGTAGTGCCGTTGATCTGGCCGGCCAGGAAAAGACCTGCGAGGCGTTTGGTCTGCAGGGTCGGCTCCAGTTCGCGGGGATCGACGTGGTCGTATTCGATGGCGTAGCCCGGCCGGACCATCTTCACCCGCACCAGACCCGGGATCGAAGCCAGGATCGCAAGCTGGACCTCCTCGGGGAGCGAGGTCGAAATGCCGTTGGGATAGACGGTCGTATCGTCGAGGCCCTCCGGCTCCAGGAAGATCTGATGGCCGTCGCGGTCGCCGAAGCGGACGATCTTGTCCTCGATCGAGGGGCAATAGCGCGGGCCCGTGCTTTTGATCTGGCCGGAGTACATCGGCGAGCGATGCACATTGGCCCGGATCACCTCATGGGTGGCCGCCGTGGTCCGGGTGATGCCGCACTGGATCTGGGGCGTGGTGATCCGGTCGGTCATGACCGAGAACGGCTCCGGCGGGTCGTCGCCGGGCTGCATCTCGACCGCGGACCAGTCGATGGTGGTGCCGTCGAGCCGCGGCGGGGTCCCGGTCTTCAACCGGCCGAGCGTAAAGCCGGCCCGCTCGAAGGAGGCCGAAAGACCCAGCGCCGCCGCCTCCCCGACCCGGCCGGCCGGCCAGTTCTTCTCGCCGAGATGGATCAGGCCGCGCAGAAAGGTCCCGGTCGTGATGACGACGGCGCCGGCGGAAAGCTGGCGGCCATCGGCCAGGCGGATGCCAGTCACCCGGCCCCTCTCGACGATCAGCTCGTCCGCCTCGCCTTCGATTACCCCGAGATTAGCGGTCTCCCGGATCGCAGCCTGCATCGCGGCGGCATAAAGCTTCCGGTCGGCCTGGGCCCGCGGTCCCCGAACCGCCGGACCCTTGCGGCGGTTGAGCATCCGGAACTGGATGCCCCCGGCATCGGCGACCCGGCCCATCAGGCCGTCGAGGGCGTCGACCTCCCGGACTAGATGGCCCTTGCCGAGACCGCCGATGGCGGGGTTGCAGGACATCGCGCCGATGGTCGCAAAGCGGTGGGTGACCAGCGCCGTCTTCGCACCCATCCGGGCGGCCGCCGCCGCGGCTTCACAGCCGGCGTGGCCACCGCCGATAACGATGACGTCGAAGTTTTCCGAAGGCGCGGTCATGGGCCGGACTTCTATCGCGGAGCGGCTGGGCCCGAAAGGGCGAAGTGCGGCCGCGGGGACGTTTCACGTGAAACAGGGGTGACACTGAAGCGGTTTTGCATTTCAACCCCATGCACAGTATGGAACCGGTGCGTTTCACGTGAAACATCGGACCGGAGCCGGACCCATGTTTCACGTGAAACACTCCGTTAATCGGTTGAACGAAGGAATATTACTTACCGACACAGAACTCGCGGAAGATGACATCGAGGATGTCCTCGACATCAACCCGGCCGAGCAGCCGTCCGAGGGAGTAGGCCGCGGCCCGGAGCTCTTCGGCGGCCAGTTCCTCGCCCTCGCCGACCACGGCGATCACCCGGCGCAGCGAATCGGCGGTGTCCTTGACCAGCATCCGCTGCCTCTCCCGGGCGATCAAGCCGCCCTCGCTCCCGCCGAAAAAATTCTGCGCGAAGCCGACCAGTGCCTCGATCAGTTCGGGCAGCCCCGCTCCGCTCCGGGCCGAAATCCTGAACTCGGCCATTGGCCGACCTTGGCCATCGACCGCAGCGGCGGTGGGCCGGACGAGGTCGATCTTGTTGCGCACCAGCCAGACCGGCGCCGGCCCCTGATGTTCAATTGGTGCACCGGCGGCATCGGCAAGCCACAGCACGAGGTCCGCCTCACCTGCCCTCGCCCGCGCCCGGCGCACGCCTTCCTGCTCAACCGGATCCTGGGTCTCACGAATCCCGGCGGTGTCGATGACGGTCACGGGATAGCCGTCGAGATCGAGCTGCACCTCGATGACGTCGCGCGTGGTGCCGGCATGCGGCGAGACGATTGCGACCTCGCGCCGCGCGAGCTGATTGATCAGGGTCGACTTGCCGACATTCACCGGACCCGCAATCGCGACGACCAGGCCATCACGCAGGCGTTCAGTCTGGCCCTGCCCCGCAAGCACCTTTTCGATCTCGGCCAGCAACGCCTTGATCTTCGTTATCGCCGGCGCGATCAGCTCGGCCGGCACGTCGCCTTCGTCGGAGAAATCGATGCCGGCTTCGATCAGCGCGGAAGCTTCGATGATCTGCGCCCGCCAGTCGCGCGCCCGGTCGCCGAGCAGACCCTTCAACTGCCGCAGCGCCTGGCGGCGCTGGCGATCGGTGTCGGCGTGAATGAGATCGTCGAGTCCCTCGGCTTCGGTGAGATCGAGCTTGCCGTTCTCGAACGCGCGCCGGGTGAATTCGCCGGGCTCGGCGGGCCTGACGTTCTTGCTGGCCGACAACGCCGCGAACAGCGAGGCCAGCACGGCGCGTCCGCCATGGACGTGAAACTCCGCGACGTCTTCGCCGGTCGCGCTGGCGGGAGCCGGAAACCAGAGCACGACCGAGTCGTCCAATGGCTGACCGTCCGCCGTCTTCAACAGCGCGCGGGTCGCAGTGCGTGGCTCGGGCATCTTGCCAGCGAGCGCAGCGAGCGCGGCGCCGGCCTCCGGGCCTGACACCCGCACGATCGCGATCGCGCTGGGGGCGCGGCCGGAGGAAAGGGCGAAGATAGTCTGGTCGCGCGGATGCATCGCCTAATTGTCCCGGTCGTCGAGAAAAGGCAACGCGGCCTTGCGCCGAGCAATTCGGCAGTCTCACGCGATCCTAAGAAATTGCTGCAGCAAGGTTGCAGCAATCCACGCTACGGAAAAGCAGAATGCCCCCTGACCCGGCTTAGAGCGCGCACTAAAAAAGCATATTATTCATAGGCTTATCCGCATAGCGGCGGTCGATCCGGGAGAGCCTTCTTGAGAAGCGTGCAATGCAACATAAATTGCCGCAAACCGCCCTGCCCCTTAGCGCAGCAATTCGATCCAGGCCTGCACGAAGCTCGCTGCATCCGCCCTCGTCAGCGTGCCCTTCGGCGCAGTCATTCGAACCTTGACGAACTTGTCCTTCCAGGACGACAGGCAGAGATAGCTCTCGACCTCGATGTCGACGCGCTCGCCACGCCGATAGCCAAAACTCGAGCAGATGAAGCGCGGCTTGCCGCTTGCGGGCACCGTGAAGTCGCCCTTGTCGGTGACGTCAGCGTAGGTGCCGCGCTTGCCGAGCTCGAAGACGTCGCCCCTCGCCTGCGCCAACTGACTGCGAATCACCTCCGACTCGGCATCGGCCGGAATCGTCTTCAGGCCGAGATCGTAGAGATAGACATCGACCAACCAACCCGGCTGTCCGCCAAAGCGAAGCGCATAACCAAGCCCTGGCGTCCTCGATTCAAAATCGACCGTGCGCGCATAAACAAGGCTGCCGACCCGGTCAGGGATCGACAGCCCGTAAACGCTCTTCAGCTTTTCTTGCGCTGATACCGCGGCGGCCGACACCAGGACGGCAATGACCGTCAGGATGCCGGCGCGAGCGTGGCGCATCAGGTGTTCATCGACTCGAAGAAGTCGCTGTTGCTCTTGGTGCTGCGCAGCTTGTCGAGCAGGAAGTCGATGGCGTCCATCGTACCCATCGGATTGAGGATCCGGCGCAGCACGTACATCTTCTTGAGGAGCTGCGGATCGGTGATGAGCTCTTCCTTGCGGGTGCCGGAGCGCGAGATGTCGATCGCCGGGAAGGTGCGCTTGTCGGACACCTTGCGGTCGAGGATCAGTTCGGAGTTACCGGTGCCCTTGAACTCTTCGAAGATCACTTCGTCCATGCGGCTGCCGGTATCGACCAGCGCGGTGGCGATGATGGTGAGCGAACCGCCTTCCTCGATGTTGCGCGCGGCGCCGAAGAAACGCTTCGGACGCTGCAGGGCGTTGGCGTCGACACCGCCGGTCAGCACCTTGCCGGAGGAGGGCACCACGGTGTTGTAGGCGCGGCCGAGGCGGGTGATCGAATCGAGCAGGATCACGACGTCGCGGCCGTGCTCGACCAGGCGCTTGGCCTTCTCGATCACCATTTCGGCGACCTGGACGTGGCGCACGGCCGGTTCGTCGAAGGTCGAGGAAACGACTTCGCCCTTCACCGAACGCTGCATGTCCGTGACTTCTTCCGGACGCTCGTCGATCAGAAGCACGATCAGATAACATTCCGGATGATTGGCGGTGATGGAGTGCGCGATGTTCTGCATCAGCACGGTCTTGCCGGTGCGGGGAGGGGCCACGATCAGCGC
The DNA here is from genome assembly GCA_021732175.1 of Bradyrhizobium sp. Classification (GTDB taxonomy): domain Bacteria; phylum Pseudomonadota; class Alphaproteobacteria; order Rhizobiales; family Xanthobacteraceae; genus Bradyrhizobium. Next base: position 4,667 of record JAKFVP010000547.1, on the reverse strand, counting down.
GCGCTGGCCCTTGCCGATGGGAGCGACGATGTCGATCACGCGGGCGGAGAGATCCTTGCGCGTGGGATCGTCGATTTCCATGCGGAACCGCTGATTGGGAAACAGCGGCGTGAGGTTGTCGAAATTGACCTTGTGCTTGGCCTTTTCCGGGTCCTCGAAATTGAGGGTGTTGACCTTGAGCAGCGCGAAGTAGCGTTCGCCTTCCTTCGGGCTGCGGATATGGCCTTCGATGGTGTCGCCGGTGCGAAGACCGAAGCGGCGGATCTGCGAGGGCGAGACGTAGATGTCGTCGGGGCCGGGCAGGTAGTTGGCGTCGGGCGAGCGCAGGAAGCCGAAGCCGTCGGAGAGAACCTCGACGACGCCTTCGCCGACGATGTCGGTCTCCGCGATCGCGAGCTGTTTGAGGATGGCGAACAGCAGCTCCTGCTTGCGCATGGTGCTGGCGTTTTCGACCCCATTCTCTTCCGCGAACGAGACGAGCTCGGCCGGCGTTTTCGATTTGAGGTCTTGAAGTTTGATTTCCCGCATTGGGGGTCGTCCTGTGGAATATTCTAGAGAAGGGGGAGAGCTTTGCGAAAAAGCAGGCGCGAAAGGGAAGGTCGCAGGTCTAATCAAGGAAAGCGCCGGTGAGGGCTTCAAACCTGATGCGGCGGCCGGTCCATTGGAGAAACCGGAACGCAACCACATCCGCCTGCGTGGGGTGGGATGACCTCAATATAGAAAATCGATCTGATCTCCGCAAGCAGGCGAGAGAAGGGCATCTGTTCATCAGAACGGTTTGACGATCACCAGAATCACGATGAAAATCATCAGAACCGTAGGTAACTCATTGATAATACGATAGAATTTAGGACTGCGGGTATTCCGGTCCGCGGTGAAATCTTTCACCCAGCGCGAAAAGGCGCCATGCACGCCCGACAAGAACAGCACCAGCACTAATTTGGCGTGAAACCAGGGCGATTTGTACCAAGCTCCGGCCCACGCGAGGTAAAGCCCCGCAAGCCAGGTGACGATCATCGCGGGATTGATGATCGCTTTGAGCAGCCGTCGCTCCATCACCTTGAAGGTCTCGGACTGCTTCGAGCCCGGCTCGGCCTCGCAGTGATAGACGAACAGCCGCGGCAGATAGAGCATGCCGGCCATCCAGGAGATGACCGCAATCACATGCAGCGCCTTCATCCATTCGTACATCGCCAGTCTCTCGCTCCCGCCGGTCGCAGAAAAATTCTACGAAGCCCAGTGGCACCTTCGCGCTCTCATCGCGTTGAGCGAAGGGCCTGCCAGCGGGGGACCGATACATATCCGCAAGACGGTCTTATCTAAACTAATAAATTTATGAATCTTAAGGTTTGAAGAGTCTTGGCGGTTGATTTGACTCACACAAATCTATCCGACCCTCGCCAAGCGATTGTTCACATCTCTCAACATTCCCGACCGCTACGCGGTCGATCCGGATAATGCGCCGGGAGTCAGAGGCTTGGCTCTTTCCCTAGGCAGCATATTCAGAGACAAATCCACATCTTCTCACTATCATCGCGATCGGGTCCTGGGCTTGTCCCGCCACGAGGGCCTGTGAAGAAACAGGCGGGTTATACCGAAGGCGGGGGCCGGGGCTCCTTCGGTGAGGATAAGCTCCACAGGGACTCACAGGATACACAGGGGTTTTGGTGCCCACCTCAGGCAATTACTTCCACCTTCATCTGGTCTCGGACTCAACCGGCGAAACGCTGATCACGGTGGCGCGCGCGGTGGCCGCGCAATACGCCAATGTCAGCGCGGTGGAGCATGTCTACCCGCTGGTGCGCAGTCAGAAGCAGCTCGACCGCGTGCTGAGCGAGATCGAGGAAGCGCCCGGCATCGTGCTGTTCACGCTGCTGGAGAAGGATCTGGTGCATCGTCTCGAGACCAAGTGCCGGGACATGAATATTCCGAGCCTGTCGATTATCGGGCCGGTGATGCAGCTGTTCGAGGCGTATCTCGGTGCGGCTACTGCGGGCAAAGTCGGCGCGCAGCACGTGCTGAATGCCGAATATTTCCGGCGTATAGATGCGCTTAACTACACCATGATCCATGACGACGGTCAGCATGTCGAAGGCCTGGAAGATGCCGATGTCGTGCTGGTCGGCGTGTCCCGCACCTCGAAGACGCCGACTTCCATTTATCTCGCCAACCGCGGCATCCGCACCGCCAATGTGCCGCTGGTGCCGGGCATTCCGTTGCCGCACCAGCTGGAGACTCTGAAGAAGCCGCTGGTGGTCAGCCTGCATGCGACGCCGGAGCGGCTGATCCAGGTGCGGCAGAACCGGTTGCTCAGCATGGGCGCTGCGCCCTCGAACGAGGATTATATCGATCGCCAGTCGGTTACTGACGAGGTCGCCTATGCACGAAAGCTCAGCGCGAAATTCGATTGGGTGCAGCTCGATGTGACGCGGCGCTCGATCGAGGAGACCGCGGCCGCTGTCATGAAGCTCTATGCCGACCGGCAGAAGGCGCGGCCTGGCGAATGACGATCTGGCGCGGCAAGGCTCCGCTGGTGCTGGCGTCGCAAAGCCGCGCGCGGCAGATGCTGCTCGATCATGCGGGCCTGGCTTTCGAGGCGGTTCCGGCTGATATCGACGAGCGGGCGATCCAGCAGAAATCCGGCCTGTTGCAGCCAGGTGAGATCGCAGCACTCCTGGCGCAGGAAAAGGCGCTCCATATCTCAGCGAAAATGCCGGACCGTTACGTGATAGGCGCCGACCAGACACTGGCGCTGGGAACGCGGCTGTTTTCCAAGCCGGCCGGCCGGGCGCAGGCGGCCGAGCAATTGCGGGCGCTGGCCGGAAATACCCACGAGCTTCATTCGGGCGTTGCGGTGGCGCTTGGCGGCAAGGTGCTTTTTTCCGAGGTCGCGATTGCCCGCATGACCATGCGGCCGCTCAACGGTGACGAGATCCGTAGCTATCTGGACGCCGCGGGCGAAGCCGTCACGACCAGCGTCGGCGCGTACCAACTGGAAGGGCTGGGCGCGCACCTGTTCGAGCGCATCGAGGGCGACCACTTCACGATTCTCGGTCTGCCGCTATTGCCGCTGCTTGCATTCCTGCGCGGGCAGGGGCTACTCGGTGTCTGAAACGAGGCGGCGGGGAAAATGCTGGTTCTTGGACTGACCGGTTCGATCGGGATGGGCAAATCCACGACGGGGAAACTGTTCGTGGAAGCGGGCGTGCCGCTCTATGACGCCGATGCCGAGGTTCACAAGCTCTATGAAGGCGCTGCGGTGCCGGCGATCGAGGCCGCCTTTCCCGGCACGACCGCTGACGGCAAGGTCGACCGGCAAAAGCTCAGCGAGCGCGTCGTCCACGATCCCGCGGCCATGAAGCAGCTCGAGCAGATCGTCCACCCCATGCTCGGCGCGGGACGGCAAAAATTCTTCGAGGATGCGGAAGCCGCCGGCGTGCCTGTGGTCGTGGTCGACGTTCCCCTGCTCTATGAGACCGGGGGCGAGAAGCGCGTCGACGCTGTCGTTGTCGTGACGACGTCGCCGGAACTGCAGCGCGAACGGGTGCTGGCGCGCGGCACCATGGATGCGGCGAAACTCGATTCCATCATCGCGCGGCAGACGCCGGATGCGGAGAAGCGCAAGCGCGCCGATTTCGTCGTGGATACCTCGCACGGGCTCGATCCCGTCCGCGCGCAAATCAAGGACATTCTGGCCGCGGTTGTTAAGATGCCGAAACGGCGGGCCTGATTCGCCGCAGTCAGAGCTTTTGCACCATGCGCGAAATCGTCCTCGATACCGAAACCACCGGCCTCAACCCGCTGGGCGGCGACCGTTTGGTCGAAGTCGGCTGCATCGAGCTCTATAACCGCATGCCGACGGGGCAGTCCTTCCATCGCTACATGAACCCCGAAAGGGACATGCCGGCGGAAGCCTTCGCCGTGCACGGTCTTTCTACCGAGTTCCTGGCGAGCAAGCCGCTGTTCACCGAAGTGGTGGATGAGTTCCTGGACTTCATCGGCGACGCGCCGCTGGTGATCCACAACGCATCCTTCGACATCAGCTTCATCAATGCCGAGCTCGACCGCATCAAGCGGCCGGCCATCCCCAGGGATCGTCTCGTCGATACGCTGCTGCTGGCCCGCCGCAAGCATCCCGGTGTGTCCAACCGGCTGGACGATCTCTGCTCGCGCTATGCGATCGATAATTCACGCCGCACCAAGCACGGCGCGCTGCTCGACGCCGAGCTGCTGGCCGAGGTCTATATCGACCTGATCGGGGCGCGGCAGTCGCAGCTGATCCTGGCGGCCGACACGGTCGACGTCAGGTTTGGCGTGGGTGAGACGCCGCGGCGGCAGCGTGAAATTCCGCTTCAGCCCCGCATCAGCGACGAGGATCGCCTCGCGCACCGGGCGTTTGTCGCCACTCTGGGCGACAAGCCGATCTGGAACGAGTTTCTGCCGGCCGCATCGGTCGCCGCCGGCTGAAACAATCGAGAGCCGCGGGCTCGGTTTGTCTTAGCTCGGCTTGGCCTGCGCTGCCTGCTGCCGCTCCATGTTCTGGCGGTAGAGGCCGACGAAATCCACGGGATCCAGCATCAAAGGCGGGAAGCCGCCATCGCGCACGGCGGTGGCAATGATTTCGCGCGCGAAGGGGAACAGCAGGCGCGGGCACTCGATCATGACCA
>JAKFVP010000549.1:6231-20479 GCA_021732175.1 Bradyrhizobium sp. | reverse complement strand
CGCCTTAGCAACAGGACGGTCGCCGCCGCGATGCTGCCGATGCTGATGAGGATCGCGAGCCTCCTTCCGACTCAGACACGCCGATCTGTGGAGAGTGAATCCCTCCAGCAGTTCTCCACTCCTATCGGGCTGGCGTTTGTAGCCAGCCGAGCGGCCGCGATCACGCCTACTGACGTCGTTCTCGAACCTTCAGCTGGCACCGGCCTTCTCGCCATCCTGGCCGAACTTGACGGCGCCTCCCTGGTCCTTAACGAGTTCGCCGAGAGCCGTGCTGGCATTCTCGCGCAGCTGTTTCCCGGCGCCTCCACGACCCAGTTTGACGCCGCTCACATTAACGACCACCTCGATGCCGGCATCGTGCCTGATGTCGTGCTGATGAACCCGCCGTTCTCGGCTGCGGTCCATGTCGATCGACAGATGCGAGAGGCGGCACTGCGTCACATCGGATCCGCCCTGGCTCGACTTCCCGAAGGCGGACGGCTGGTTACCATCACAGGCGCAAACGTCGCGCCCGACAATCCCGCATGGACCTGTTCCTTCAAGCGGCTGCAAGAACAAGGCCGTGTCGTATTCTCGGCGGCAATTGACGGCGCCGTCTATGCCAAGCACGGCACCAACGTCGACACCCGTCTGACCGTTATCGATCGAGTCCCGGCTGACGACGTCGCCTCGTTCCCAGTATCTCCCGGCATTGCGCCCGATCTGCCGACTTTGCTCGGCTGGGTCCAACAGCACGTGCCGCCGCGTCGTCCAATGGCTGGCACAGCGGCTGGCGTGGTGCCGGCAATTGCCAGCCCTGCAACGCCTCGAACAGTACGTGCCTACGTCGCTCAGCGCCAGTCGGCTGCAGCCGTGCCGGCAATTGCTCCCGTGGCGACCGAAGTCGCCTACGAGCCGGTGGATTGGACGCCCACGGATGGCGGCAGCATCACCGATTCGCTTTATGAGGCTTACACACTGCAGTCGATCCGTATTCCAGGCGCGCAACCGCATCCCACAAAGCTCGTGCAGTCCGCCGCGATGGCTTCCGTCGCACCGCCGGAGCCGTCCTACCGGCCGCACCTGCCGGCTAACGTCATATCGGATGGCATCCTATCCGATGCCCAACTCGAGAGCATCATCTACGCCGGCGAGGCGCATTCCGCGTTTCTCGCAGCGCCTGGACAGTCGATGCGACTTTTGACGTCGTGGCGGCCGCGCGCGACGACGCGGAAAATGCCGTTCGCTTTCGCCGGGGCTGGTTCCTGGGCGATGGCACTGGCGCGGGGAAGGGCCGGCAGGTCGCCGGCATCCTGCTCGACAACTGGCTGAAAGGTCGCCGCCGCGCGGTCTGGATCAGCAAGTCCGACAAGCTCATTGAGGATGCGCAACGCGACTGGTCGGCGCTTGGGATGGAGCGGCTCCTCGTCACGCCGCTTTCCCGTTTCCGGCAGGGCACGCCAATCCGGCTCACGGAAGGCATCCTATTTACCACCTACGCCACGCTGCGGACCGACGAGCGCGGCGAGAAACTTTCGCGCGTGAGGCAGATCGTCGAATGGTTGGGCTCCGATTTTGACGGAGTGATCGTCTTCGACGAGAGCCACGCCATGCAAAATGCGGTTGGTGGCAAGGGCGAACGCGGCGACCAGGCGGCCTCTCAGCAGGGGCGTGCGGGCCTCAGGCTCCAGCACGCCTTGCCGAATGCGCGGGTGGTCTACGTCTCCGCGACTGGCGCCACCACGGTACACAACCTCGCCTATGCCCAGCGTCTCGGCCTATGGGGCGGCGAGGATTTTCCGTTCGCGACCCGGGCCGAGTTCGTCGAGGCGATCGAGGAGGGCGGGGTTGCAGCGATGGAAGTGCTGGCGCGCGACCTCAAGGCGCTTGGACTCTATGCCGCTCGCTCGCTGTCCTATGAGGGTGTCGAATACGAACTGGTCGAGCACCAGCTCACAGCGGAGCAGGTCCGCATCTATGATGCCTATGCCGGTGCATTCAGCATCATCCATAACAACCTCGAGGCGGCGATGCGGGCCGCTAACATCACGGGCGAGACCGGCACGCTGAATGGACAGGCAAAGTCCGCGGCCCGGTCCGCCTTCGAAAGCGCCAAACAGCGCTTCTTCGGCCATCTCTTGACCTCGATGAAGACGCCATCGTTGATCCGCTCGATCGAGCGCGATCTCGACGCCGGCCACGCTGCCGTCATTCAGATCGTCTCGACGGGCGAGGCCCTCATGGAGCGACGGCTCGCCGAGATCCCGACCGAGGAGTGGGGTGACGTCCAGGTTGACATCACCCCTCGCGAATATGTCCTCGACTATCTCGCCCATTCCTTCCCGGTTCAGCTCTACGAGCCTTTCACTGACTCGGAGGGAAACCTCTGCTCCCGGCCCGTCTATCGGGACGGCCAGCCGGTCGAAAGCCGGGAGGCTGTCGTACGCCGCGACAGCCTCATCGAGAAGCTCGCGTCATTGTCGCCGGTGCCCGGCGCGCTCGACCAGATCGTTCAGCGATTTGGGACGGACATGGTGGCCGAGGTCACGGGCCGCTCGCGCCGCGTGATCCGCAAGGGCCAGCGTCTCATCGTTGAGAACCGTGCGGCATCGGCGAATCTCGCCGAGACCACGGCGTTCATGGACGACGTCAAGCGCATCCTCGTGTTCTCCGACGCGGGCGGCACGGGCAGGAGCTACCATGCCGAGTTGTCGGCGCTGAATCGCAGGTTGCGTGTTCATTACCTGCTCGAACCCGGCTGGAAGGCGGATGCCGCCATCCAGGGCCTCGGCCGCACGAACCGGACCAATCAGGCGCAGCCGCCGCTATTTCGGCCGGTCGCGACAGACGTGAAGGCGGAGAAGCGCTTCCTCTCCACGATCGCTCGCCGCCTCGACACATTGGGCGCCATCACCCGGGGTCAGCGCCAGACCGGAGGGCAGGGCCTGTTCCGGCCCGAGGACAACCTCGAAAGCCAGTATGGCCGTGATGCATTGCGCCAGCTCTACATGCTGCTGGCGCGCGGCAAGGTCGAGGGCTGCTCGCTTGAGAGATTCGAAGATGCGACCGGACTGAAGCTTATGGATGCCAACGGGCTCAAAGATGAGCTTCCGCCGATCACGACCTTCCTGAACAGGCTGCTGGCGCTCACTATCCAACTGCAGAATATTCTGTTCACCGCCTTCGAGCAGCTACTGACCGCCCGTATCGAAGGCGCGATCGCATCGGGTACCTACGACATCGGACTGGAAACCCTCCGTGCTGAAAGCTTTGTCGTCACTGATCGGCGAACGATCTATACACATCCGGTGACGGGCGCCGAGACCCGGCTCCTCACGATCACTCAGCGCCAGCGCAATCATCCTGTAAGCCTGGATGATGCCCTCGACCGCCTGTCGGATCAGCGTGCTGTCCCGCTGATCAATGAGCGCTCCGGACGAGCCGCCGTGCAGGTCCCAGCCCCGAGCTTCATGCTCGATGATGGCGAGATCGAACGACGCGTCCGGTTGATCCGGCCAATGGAGCAGCACAGCCTCCCCCTGAAGATGATGGCGGAAAGCCATTGGGTTGAAGCCGATCGCGAACGCTTCGCCGCGGCCTGGCAGGTAGAGCTTGCCGAGGTGGCCGAGTTCACCGAAAGCACGATCCACATCGTGGCGGGCTTGTTGCTGCCGATCTGGAAGCGGCTGCCGAACGAGTCGACGCGGGTCTATCGGCTGCAGACGGATGCTGGCGAACGCGTCATCGGCCGCAAGGTCTCGGCAGCCTGGGTCGCGAATGTCCTTGCCGTTGACGAGCCCAAGCTCGCGACCGACAAGGCCTTTGCCGCGCTGATGGAGGGGAGGACGGTCCTTGAGCTCGCCGAAGGCCTCCAGCTCCGCCGTGTCCGGGTCATGGACGCATATCGCATCGAACTTTCTGGATTCAACGACGCGATGCGCGACCGGCTGCGCGCGTACGGCCTGTTCGGGGAGATCATCACCTGGAAGCTACGCATGTTCGTGCCAACTGACACTGATGGCATCGAAGTCCTGGCGAAGGTGCTCGACCACTACCCAATCGAGCGCATCGCCGAACGGGAGGCTGCGTGATGGCCCGCGACGCCTCCGAACTGGCACACTGCCTCGCGCGCGAAGCCGAAGCGGTGTGCCGTTATTATCTCTCCAACGGCAGGCGCCAGGGGCGGTACTGGCTGGTTGGCGACGTGCACAATACGCCGGGCCGCTCGATGTTCGTGCGGCTCCAGGACTCACCGAAGGGACCCGCTGGCAAATGGACGGATGCCGCAACCGGCGAGCATGGCGATCTCCTCGACATCGTCAGGGAAAGCCTTGGTCTTCCTGACTTCCGCGCCGTCGCCGAGGAGGCAAGACGCTTTCTCAAGCTACCCCGGGCTAAACCGGAAGGTGCCTCAAAACCGGCTCGCCCCATCACCGCGGTTGGCTCACAAGAGGCCGCAAGACGGCTGTTTGCGATCTCAGGTCCGATTGAGGGTACCGTCGTTGAGACTTATTTGCACCGTCGCGGAATAGCCCGCGTGTACCATGGTGGCAGCCTGCGCTTCCATCCGCGCTGCTACTACCGGCCTGACGAGCATTTGCCGACCGAGACCTGGCCGGCAATGATCGCTGCCGTCACCGACCTCGATGGCGGGATCACCGGCGTGCACCGCACCTGGCTCGATCCGGACGGCTTTGATCGCGTTCGGCTCGGCAAGGCACCGGTCGACACGCCACGACGAGCCATGGGCGACCTGCTCGGTAACGCAGTTCGTTTCGGTGTGGCTGACGACGACGTGCTTGTCGCCGGCGAAGGCATCGAGACCATGCTATCGCTACGCTGTGTGCTTCCGACGTTGCCGATGGCCGCTGCGCTTTCAGCCAATCACCTCTCGGCCATGCTGCTGTCGTCGAGTTTGCGCCGGCTCTATATCGCCCGCGACGCCGATGCTGCCGGAGACGCGGTCCGGGCAATCCTGACGCAGCGCGCAGCAGCCGCCGGCATCGAAGCCATCACGTTGTCGCCCCGGCTTGGTGATTTCAACGAGGATCTCTACATCTTCGGCCTCGATGCTCTCCGTACGGCTTTGCGGATGCAACTCGTACCAGAGGACGTCTCCCGCTTCCTGCTCTTGTCGACCGCTGTCGCATAGGCGCGTTTTGTTTCGACGCCGACAGCTCGGTCGAGGCGGTGCCAATGCCGAAGAGGCGCGCGACCTCGGCCTTCTAGAGGGCGATCGGACGGCAAGCGGCCCGGGCCGCCAATGGCTGCGGTGCGGCTATTTTCCGCCGGCCCTGCGGGCCTTTGCATCGCGAAGCAAAATAGCCGCACCTCTGCCATCCTCCGCTGGCGCTTCGGCCCTCCGCTTCGCTTTCGGGTTCTGGCCCGCTCCGCCCGCCGCCTGAGTGATCGCCACGAAGGCCGCGATGGGCGCGGCCGATCCGGCAAAGGACCTCTTCCATGACCGACCATGACGACATCGAACCGCCGCACGCCGCCTCTGCAACCGACCACGTCCTCAGCGAATTGCAGCTCTTCGGCTACCGTCCATTTGACGATGAGCCAGATCCGAGACCGCTACCCGAGGGCAAGATGATCGCCGGCGCAGTCGCCGATATCTTCGACGCCTTGGTTGCCACCTTGAGCGATACGCGGCTCGAGCCGGACCTTAGCGATTTGCTCTGGTCGACCGTCAACCTGTTCCATCGTGCCGCGGACCGAATTGATCGCCATCTCGATGACAACGAACAGGCTCAACGCAAGAGCCAGCGCGAGCAGAATGGTTCGGAAGTACGATCGGTCGAACTCGAGCGCCTGACGGCCGAAGGCATCACACTGATCGAGCGCCGCAACTGCCTGGAGCTGTTCCGCGATCAGGCCATCGAGCACTTTGAGCTCCACACCGGTTCACCCTGGCGCCCCCGCTCGGGTTCGCTTGTCAACCATCGCACGCTCACGGCGGCAATGATCGACTCCCGGGATTTCATCGCAGCCAAGCGCCGCGCAGAGACCGAGGTCTTGTTGCCACCTGGGCCCAAGATCGCACTCACTGGCGGCCTCGACTTCAACGACCACACCTTGATCTGGGATCGTCTCGACAAGGTTCACGCCAAGCATCCGGACATGGTCCTGATCCATGGCGGCTCACCAAAGGGTGCCGAACTGATCGCCTCCAAATGGGCGACCAACCGGAAGGTTCCACAGATCGCCTTCAAGCCGGACTGGACCAAGCACGCCAAGGCGGCGCCATTCAAGCGCAACGACGCCATGCTCGAACTCGTGCCGATCGGCGTCATGCATTTCCCGGGCACGGGAATCCAGGACAACCTGGCCGACAAGGCGAAACGACTCGGCATTCCCGTTTGGAAATTTGGCGGCGCGTGAGCGCCGCCTTGCCACCTTCCGAACCACCAAGGCGGAGTTGCAAGCGCCGCAACTCCGCCTCGTTTCGGTTGCATATCCAGAATCGCGCCGCGGTGGTGGTGGAAGGCGCGACCGTTACTCCTTTGCATACGGAGCCACCACCATGATCGCCCTTGGACTTGTCCTCAACACCGTCGGCATCGGCTTGTTCTGCTGGCTGATCTTGACGCTGGCCGTGTACGCTTTGCCGTTTTTTGTCGCCGTCAGCGCCGGGGTGGCGGCATTTCATAGCGGCGCCGGCATCCTCGGTGCGCCGCTCGTCGGCATTGTCGCCGGCGGCGTGACGCTCGCGATTGGACAGACCGCATTCGCGATCGCGCGGTTTCCGATCTTGCGTGCAGCCATAGCGGCCGCCTTCGCCTTCCCAGCCGCGATTGCTGGCTATCATGTGGTCTTCGCGATGTCGCAACTCGGGATGCCCTCGCTGGCATGGCGTGAGGTCTTCGCGTGCCTCGGCGCGGTCTTTATCGGTGGTACGGCGTGGACACGGTTGGCTGTCCTTGCGGAGCCCCGTCCATTGGAGTCGGGCAGGGTCGTGCCAAGCGCATCTCCGGCGGGTCTTTCTGCCGCTACGCACGACGGATAGTCCCTCTCCACCTGCCTCCTCGATCAGATTCGCGCAGATCGGAGCGTTGAAGGAGGGATCGTCGAACTCGAGCGAACGTAAGCGTTCCTTCGTGCGGAGCCCATAGCGAGCTGCGTCATCTCGGCCCGGCCCATATAGTTGCGATGGTGAGGCCCTTCGGTCGCGGCTATTTGTCGTCTGACAATTCCGCCGTTTCCTGCATGTCGTTTCTTTCTCTACGCCTGGAAATTCCGACTTCTTGCACATTCGAACCGAAATTGGCCAAGTCTTCTCCCCAGGTCGTGGTTCAGCACGCGGACGCACGTGGCCTCTTTGATGGCTTGATCTGGCCGAAGACCGGCTGCGCCTCGATCGTCTGAGCCGCAACGCCGTCGCTCAAGACTTTCTTCCCCTGGGCTACGCCCATTCCTCGCGAGGCAAGAAAGTCTTTACGACGTCGTCCTCCGCTTCGCTCCGGCCCGCAACCGGGTGCGTCGCCGATCGTCCTCGGCCTGTCCATCGCCATCGAGGCCGCGGTGGTCGCGGGCTCGAAACACAACAGGAGAAGTGACATGGCTAACATCGGTTCTTTCAAGAAGGTCGGCAACGATTTCCAGGGCGAGATCATCACCCTCAGTCTGCAGGCCAAGGGCGTCCGCATCGTCGCCGAGCAGAACCGCTCCTCTAACGAGAACGCGCCCAGCCACCGCGTCTTTGTGGGCCGGGCCGATTATGCGAAGCGTGGCGTTATGCGGAGTGGTGGCGTCTGAGTGCAGGTTTTCCGCGGGTTTCGGGACCGCCGCGCTCCGCATAATATCGTGAGAGAAGCAGCGGCGCCTCGCGCAGGGCGAGGCGCCGCAAGCTTGCGGGTCAGCGCGACCAGACCAGCGCGTAGCCGTCATCGACCGCGACGAGGTTGGCGTAGATCGGCGCTGAGAAGGACGGGTCGTCGAGCTTCACCGAATGATAGACGGTGTTCTCCTTGGAGGTCCGCTGCCACGCGGCACCTATCTCGACGTTGCCGGCCATCACGCGCAGGCTCGGAGCCTTCTCGTTCTCGGACGGTTCGGCCGGAAGGAAGCGCGCCTTGATGTTGAGCGAGAGCGTCTTGATGGTGCCGCTGTAGGATCCATCTTCGGCGCGGGTGAAGGTGCCAATCTGAGCCATGGTGATCTCCTGTTGTTGTATCCAAGCCCGCGACCATCGCGGCCTTGATGGCGATCTTTGAGCGCCGCAACGACCGGCCCGCAGCCTTGGCCCGCAGCGAAGCGGAGGATGGCGGGCTGAGCGATCTTGTTGCCTCGCGAGGAATGCCGCCGCTTGGCGGCAGGGGAAGAAGATCGCGAACGAGCCATTGCGGGTAAAGGTCGGCGAGCGCAGCGAGCGTATTGTGGCGCGTGATCTGCCAGCAAAAGGCCGCTATGGTTTAGGCGGAAGCAGCCCCACAGGAGAGCATCGGCTCAAAGGCACTTCACAACTGCGGCAATGACGGCGGCGTCACGGCAGCATTCCGCTCTCCCGGTGCAATTGAGCGCCATTAAGCCTCACCCGTAAGAACGCGAAGAACCGGCCTATGCGCGCTGGCAGCAACAGCGAGAATGCGGCACGCGCAGGACAAAATGACGCCGCCGAGTGAGGTGCGCCGACTCGGTCCAAACAGCCCCGATCTTCTGTGGACAGACGGCCTTGTCGTGACGCCAAGCGCTCGGACCGTCGCAGAACGCCGCATGCTGTGGCCTCCAAGCAACAAAGGAGGCAATCATGTCGAAGCAGAAACGCAAGCATTGGAACAGCGTAGAGAGTCGGCTGCACTTTGCGAAACCGTATGTCGATGGCTTCGAGAACTGGCTTCAAGACCATGGATACACGCCGAGCACCATTGAAGAGAAGGTGAGACTACTCGCAGGCTGGACCGACTGGATGCATGCGGCGGGTTTTGCGCTCGACAATGTTTTGGACGGGCTCACTGCATCCGCGGCTGCCTTCAAAGGGAAGAAGAGCATCCGCGCCTACGCCGGCGCAGGTCGGCTGTTCATCCGCTATCTTCAAGATCGAGAAACCCTTCCCAGATCGGCACCACCGCCATCGCCGACAGAGATCTGGCCGCTCCTTGCGGCATTCCGGCGCTGGATGCGCGACCAGCGTGGTGTGGTCAACTCAACGCTCGATACCTATCAGTCGACCCTGGTCGATCTTCTCGAAGCGCTCGGCGACAATCCAACAGCCTTTACCGCCCATGCAATCCGAGCCTTTGTCCTTGAACGTGCCAAGCCGCACAGCCGCGGGCGCGCTAAATCGATTGCCGCTGCAACACGGGCGTTCCTCCGCTTCCTGGTGGCGACTGGACAAAGCCCGGTAGGACGCGATTATGCCGTCCCCGGCTTCGCCAACTGGCAATTGGCGTCGGTTCCGAGATTCCTTGCCGCAGACGATATCGCCCGCGCCATCGCAGCTTGCGAGGGCGAAGGGCGGTTGCGCGACAAGGCGATCGTTCTGCTGCTTGCCCGTCTCGGGTTACGGGCCAGCGAGGTGGCCGATCTGAAATTGGCCGACGTCGACTGGCGGAATGGGCGCATTACCGTCGCCGGCAAATCCAGACGCGAGGAGTGGCTTCCGCTGACCCAGGAGGTCGGCGATGCGATGATTGCCTACATCGAGCGAGTCAGGCCACCGTTGTCGACGCCCCGTTTGTTCATCACCGAAGCCGCCCCGGTTCGACCGCTGACCCGCATCGCCATCAAATGCATCGTGCGTCGCACGCTGCTCCGAGCCGGGATCAAAAGTGCCCATCAAGGAGCCCATGTGTTGCGCCATTCCGCAGCCACGACGATGCTTCGGCATGGCGTCAGTTTGACAGGCGTCGGCGCCGTCCTGCGTCACCGATCGCCGGCAATGACGATGCACTACGCCAAGGTGGACTTCGCCCTCTTGTCGGAGATCACGCAGCCCTGGATCGGGAGGCTGCCATGCTGAGCGATGACGCGGAACGTTACATCGAGCTTCGCCGGACTCTTGGCTTCAAGCTCCGAAAGCCGTCGCGACACCTTCAATCCTTTGCGCGCTTTGCGACGGAAAAGGGCGAGAGTTATGTCAGCGCCGCCACAGCGCTGGAATGGGCGACGATGGCGCCAACTCGGTGCACCCGGCATCGCCGCCTCGGTGACGTGGTGCGGTTCGCGCGCTTTTTGCGGGCCGAGAATACCGCTCATGAGGTGCCGGTCATTCTCTTTGCCGAACGCGCATCGCGGCCCGTTCCCTATATCTACACGCCGGATGAATTGACTCGGATCCTTGAGGGCGCCGGCCAACTCCGCCGGCAAAAGCCCAACCCCTTACGTCGGCAGCTCTATGTGATGCTGTTCGGATTGATCGCCGCCACGGGGCTGCGCGTATCCGAGGCGCTCGACCTTCGGTTCGACGACTTACTGGCCGACGGTGTCTTGCATATCCGCGACACCAAGTTCGGCAAAAGCCGGCTCGTGCCGTTGCACCCGACCGTGGTGGAGGCTCTCGACCGCTATCTCGACAGGCGCCGCCTTGTCGCGGGATCGGACGATCACCTGTTCCCCTCGGCGAAGGGCAAGAGACTCGCCTCCAGCACGGTGAACTATACATTCCGCTGTGTCCTGCGGTTTGCGAATATTGCTCCGGAGCGGCCCCGGCGGCCGCGCATTCATGACCTTCGCCATAGCTTCGCGACGCATGTTCTGGAGCAATGCAACACCGAGCGCGACGCGGTCGCCCGACACTTCGTCGCGCTGGCGACCTATCTGGGCCACGTCGATATCAAGCACACTTACTGGTACCTACAGGCGACACCGGAACTGATGACCGACATCGCCGCCGCGGCCGAAACGTTGATCATGGGGGAGCCCATATGACCCTCCTTGCTCCTCTGATCACCGGCTTCCTGCGCGACTACATGCCCCGTCAGCGGGGCTATAGTCCGCATAGCTGCGAGGCTTATGCCTACAGCTTCCGGCTCTTGTTCGCCTTCGCGGCGAAGCGCATCCAGACAAAACCCTCGCAGCTTCTTATCGAACAGCTCGACGCGGCATTGATCCTGGACTTTCTTGGTCACATCGAGCGCGAGCGCGGCAATGGAGCCGCCACCCGCAATCTGCGCCTTGCCTCGATCAAGACGTTCATGCGCTACGTTGAATACCAGGTGCCTTCGGCTCTGGAGCAGATCAGTCAGATCCACGCCATCCCCGTCAAGCGCCACGATCAGAAGCTTATCCGTCACCTGGTCATGGTGGAGGTGCGCGCGATCCTGAATGCGCCGGACCTCACGACACGTCTGGGCGTACGCGATCGGGCGATGATGCATCTTTGCTTCGCGGCCGGACTGCGTGTCTCGGAACTGGTTGGGGCCATGATGGCGAATCTATCCCTGCAGCGGCCGCCGAGCCTTCTGGTCCTGGGCAAAGGTCGCAAGGAGCGATGTCTTCCGCTTTGGAAAGAAACCGCAGCCGATCTGCGGGCGTGGTTGACCCTGCGGGGCTCGGTTCGTGTGCCCGAGCTCTTCGTCAATGCCGAAGGAGCGCCGATGACGCGGGCCGGCTTCGAGTACGTGCTGGAGAAGCATGCTCGGGCGGCGGCCGAGACGTGTCCGTCCCTATGCAACCGTTCGATATCGCCTCATCAGCTGCGCCACAGTTGCGCGGTGATCATGTTGCAGGCCACACACGACATCCGAAAGGTCGCCTTGTGGCTGGGCCATGCCGATATCCGCACCACGGAGGTCTACCTGCGGATGGATCCCTCCGAAAAGCTGGAGGCGGTTGAAGCGGTCGTTCCGCCGGAGCTGCGGCGCGGACGGTTCAGAGCGCCGGATGCGTTGATCGCCTCTCTGTTAGCGGACACATCGCCGCCGCCGGCGTGAAAAAGCCGAGCTTCACCGAGTGGTCGCGGTCCGTCGATATCCTCGGTGCAGCCCTTGCTCGCTTGCATTGCCCACCCAGTTCCGGCAGTTGTCGTTCGATCGCAAACCGGCGAGCGAATGCCTTGAGCCGTGCGTGATCGTTGACGATGCGGCAGCGCCATCATCGCCGTGGTGTTGGTATACTGGGCCATCATCTCCGTTGCTGTGCGCAGCCTGCGAACACGCGGACCTTTTGATGTCGGATCACGCCCCGGGATGCGGTCGCTGCGCTTCCCGGCCTGATCCCCGCAACGCTTGCAGCAACTTCTTTCCCCGCTGCTGCGCAGCTTCCTCGCGCGACAAACAAGTTGCCTTCAGCCGTCCTGCGCTGCGCTGCGGGCCTTACGGCTGCGGGTCGGCCGTCCCGGGGCTTCGGATCGCCATCAAGGCCGCGATGGTCGCGGGCTTGAAACAGAAAACGGAGATTATCATGGCCCAGATCGGTACCTTCACCCGCGGCGAAGACGGCGTGTTCGCCGGCACCATCAAGACCCTCTCGCTCAACGTCAAAGCGCGCCTCGTCCCAGCCGACGAATCCACCAACGACAAGGCCCCGGACCTGCGGGTGCTGGTGGGCAACGTCGAGATAGGTGCCGCGTGGCACCGCACCTCGAAGGAGAACACCGAGTACCACTCGGTCAAGCTCGACGATCCGTCCTTCCCGGCGCCGATCTACGCCAACCTCTTCAAGGGCGAGACCGACTACACCCTCGTCTGGTCACGCTGACCGACCGCTACCGCGACGGTTCGCCCGCCGAGCCGTCGCGGCTCTTCCCTCGGGATTATGTGGAGCGCGGCGAGCCCGAAACCCGCGGAAAACCTGCACTCAGACGCCACCACTCCGCATAACGCCACGCTTCGCATAATCGGTGTTATGTGGTGCACCACATAACGCCGAGATCGGAGCAGCCTGGTCGAAGCGCTCCGAGGAGGGCCGCGACTATCTCTCGCTCAAGCTTGACGATCCTTCCTTCAACGCGCCGATCTACGCGAACCTGTTCGACGACGAGGGTGGGGAAGGCTACAGCCTGCTGTGGTCACGCTCGCGTAAGAACGGCGACTAAAGCGTAGAGCTCGCTCCGCCCCGCCCGAGTTCCTCCGGGCGGGGCTTCTGTTTGGTTCACTCTTGGGAGATCGCGATTGGGTGAAGCTAAGCATCCAAGCTTCAACGCTCCGACCACGCCAATATGCTCGACGACGGAAACGCCTACGATTTGTTTCCGCGCCCAGACCGCTTCAGCAAGTCTCCCGGCTCCGATCCCAATGCTTCGGCAATTTGTCCAAGCACAGTAACACTTGCCGATACGTCGCCGCGTTCGATAGCGCCGACGTAACGAGCGCTTAAGCCCGCACGCTCGGCCAGTTCCTCCTGCGTCATTTGTAGCTCGTGGCGTCTCCGACGCAGGTTTACCGCCATGATCTCCTTGAGATCCATAGCGACATGGGAACCCGAACCGGAACGATCGTTCTAGGAACGATCGTTCCTATTCGCCACGAGATATGCTATTCAATCAATACGCGGAGGCGGACGGTCGTTCTTGATCCCGGTGGGGATGCAATGCCAAGTCGGGCTGGTGGAGCCGATCAAAATAGGGCTAAAGTAAGTCTGGCGAACAGTTATGGCTTGCAGTGAGTTGGAATCATTCGCTCTGTGACGAACGCATGAAAAAACCACTTCCAGATCCCGACGTGGCCGACGTAGCTCCGACAGACCCCGTTCTCACGGTGTACGATGAGGAGCACGTCATCACGTATCTACGAATGCTCGATGCGGACGCGGAAGGAGCAGACTGGCGCGAGGTGGCTCAACTGGTACTAAAGATCGACCCAGAGCTTGAGCATGATCGCGCAAGGCGTGCGTTCGATACCCATTTGGCTCGTGCGAAATGGATGACGGAGAAAGGATATCGTCATTTGCTGCGCGGCGGCGCATCAAATCCGAATCTTTGAAGCCCTTCCGTAGAGGAATTTACTCCCTGATTTCCGTGTTTGATCCGATGCATCACGCGATGCAGGATCAGGGACTTCCTCAACCAAAGCTGGTCGGGTTTATCGCGTTTCAATTTCGCAGTGCGATGGGGACGCGTAATGCCAAAATTCGATTGGAGATCGCCAGACGCCTATGATCGCGTTCAAGAGGCGGAAATCACCGGACTAGCGTGGGAATGTCTCCGCCGTAATCCCGATTTCGGAGCTGATTGTCGTAGCGCCTTAGAGGCGCTTCCCAAGGCAAGCCCGGAATTCCGCCAGCGTTGGGGCTTGTCTTTTCGTAGCTGACCCCAGCCATTCCTGCCTCGAACAGACCGTCTTCTGGGCGCCGGAAGTTCTGCCGACGGTCGTTCCGGTGCGGCCTGTAT
>JAKFVP010000549.1:0-6221 GCA_021732175.1 Bradyrhizobium sp. | reverse complement strand
GCACGCGGTCCCCCAAGCGAGCGTCGCCCTGGATCTCGGCAGCTTGACCGACGGTCAGCTGCGGCAAGGCCCTGATGGTTGGCACGCAGTATTGCGTTTGCAGAAGGTAGAACATCGCGTTTGGTTCAAGGAAGCGCCGGTCGTTGCCGGTACCTATGCGGTCGAACTGCCGCTCGACCCTGACTTTGAATTCCGCGCGGATGCAGGCAAGCGGCTGTGGCGCGCCCTCAATGGCAGGCCTCCGGGGCCGCCGCTGCATGCGCTTTCCACGCATCGCCGGCGCCGGCTCGCGCTTGCTCTGCGCGCGCTCGATGCGCGCACGGACGGCAGTACCTACCGGGAAATAGCAGAAGTCCTGTTCGGCGCCGGACGCATTTCCGAACGCGACTGGAAGACTCACGACCTGCGCAATCGGACCATTCGCCTGGTCCAGAGCGGTCTTGCGCTGATGCGTGGCGGCTATCGCGCATTGTTGCGTCCGACATCTCGCAAAAAATAGGACGCGCTTCAGGGGTATCGAAAATGCGCCCCCTTATCTTCGGCATCCCCCTTCGAGGCTCTACTCCGCCAATGTGTCCGTTGACGCGCCGCCAAACTCGCTGGCGCTCCAGACGACCGCGGAGTTTTTCAGATGGGCGATCCTACCGCCGGCTTGCCGCCACGATACTTGCGCACCGCCGAGGCGGCCCGATTCCTCAGCCTTTCCGGCCGTACCCTGGAAAAACACAGGACTTACGGCACCGGACCGGCTTACCGAAAAATCGGCGGTCGCGTCGTCTATGCGCTCGACGACCTCAAGGCTTGGGCCGACCGTGGCACCAAGACGTCAACCAGCGATCCCGGTGCCGGCACCGTGCTGCCTGCAAAGCGGCACGCACCCGTTCCTTATGCGGGGAAGGAGCGGCGCTGACAGATGTCCGAGAGCAATTTCTCAGCACGGGGGCGCCGTCGCTCTGAGCGCGATCAACTCGATCTATTTCGTGCATTGCCCGGCGACTTGGCCGCACGCGATGCGCAAGATTTGATGGCCTATCCGTTCTTCTCGCTGGCAAAGTCCAGGCGGATCATTCCGATCGATTTTCGCGTCGGGACCATCCTGATCCGCGTCGAGGCCGTGCCAGAGCACGGCATGGCGACGATCTGGGACGCGGACGTTCTGATATGGGCGGCTTCGCAGATCGTTGAGGCTCGCGACGCTGGCCTGAAGACATCGCGTCTGATGGCCGCGACGCCATACGAGATCCTGACCTTTGTCGGGCGCGGCACCAGCGTGCGTGACTATGACCGTCTCAAAGCTGCACTCGATCGGCTTCAGTCAACGACCGTCGTGACCTCAATCCGCCAGCCGACGGAGCGGCGGCGGCATCGCTTCTCCTGGATCAACGAATGGAAGGAAACGGCAGATTGCCACGGCAAGCCTCGCGGACTTGAGTTGATCCTGCCGGATTGGTTCTACACGGGCGTTCTGAACGATGCGCTCGTGCTGACCATCGACCGTGGGTATTTCGATCTCACCGGCGGGCTCGAGCGATGGCTTTATCGTCTCGTCCGCAAGCACGGCGGCCGTCAGGGCGGAGGCTGGAGCTTCGACGTCGTACACCTTCACGCCAAGTCCGGCAGCCTATCGCCGGTCAAGCACTTTGCTTATGACCTGCGCCAGATCGTGCGCCGGCAGACCCTGCCGGGCTACGAACTCATCATCACGCAGGATCCAAACGGCGCGGAGCGGCTGAACTTTGCACCTACTGCGATCGACCCGCTCACAGAGCGGCTGCGAAAGCGCGGGCTCGTACCTCACCCAGGGGAAAAGCTGTGAATTCGCTCGTGCTATCGGGGACCACAACTCTCGTGCCATCGGGGACCGGATCCTCGTGCTATCGGGGACCAGAATCGCACTCAACGCCTTGGCGCACAACATCTTCTCGACCTCGTAACTCTACTAACAGGGAATCCTTCGGATTCCTTCTAACGGACCTCGACGGCCGGGATGCGGTGCCAGCAGGACAGTTGCCGGCCCAACAGCGGCGCGACGACCAGAACCGCACTCCTCCTTTCAGGCCTGCGCTCCAGCATCCCGGTATCCAGGGTGCGGTTGTGCGTGCCACACGTCCGACACTGACATGGAGTCGCAAGTGAATGACGTTACGACTGTCGAGCTTCTCTGGCTCGAAAAGCGGATTGAGAACCGGATTCGGTTTGGTCATCCGATCTCTGAAAAGATCGTCGACCTTCATCGGCGTGTCCTCTCATTCGCGCCCGGCAGCATCTTTGCGTTCGTGCGCTGGACGTCCAACGACTTCGGGACCGTGCTGTCCCGGATCGACATCTTGCGTGCGGCGGCACCGGGCCAGCGCTACTCAACCGTCCCTTGGATCAACCCTGGCGGCGAGAGTCTGCTGCGACTATCTGGCTGGCCAAAGGTCGAGCGCGTTCTGCAGCTGATCGATGCGGTAGAGGCACTCGGGATCGACCCTGCGGACGCTGCGCCTGACTACTGGCACCACGTTCACAACCGGCTGTCAGTCAACGAGGCGCCGCGAACCTATACGCGCGGTCGTCACCAGGCGTGGTTGCATCGCCGGAAGGTGACGTCATGACCGGCCGAATGACGACCATTCTCGCGACGTTTGGAAGCGTCGCCCTCGTGCTGGCCGGAAGTGAAAAAGAGACGCCTTCCTACATTTGGAACGCCTCGGAGAGCGTACCCATTGGCCTGTATCGATTGCAACCAGTCGACCGACTGAGCGTCACCGACCTCGTCGCAATTCGACCGCCGGAGCCGCTCGGAACCTTTCTCGATTTCAATGGGTATTTGCCGATCGGCGTGCCGATGCTGAAGCGGATCCTCGCGCTCCCTGGACAGACCGTCTGCAGAACCGGGCTCAAAATTGCTGTCGACGACGTTGAGGTAGGGCAGGCGAGGGAACGCGACGCCCGCGGTCGACCCTTACCGGTCTGGCAGGGATGCCGTCTGCTCTCGACCGGTGAAGTCTTTGTCATGAATTGGCAGTCCGAGGACTCGCTTGACGGTCGATACTTTGGACCGCTCCCTGCATCCGCGGTTATCGGCAGGGTGGTGCCGGTGTGGACGCATGAGGAGTGATCATGCAGATCGGCAGCATCCCTCCGACCTATTTCGGCTCATTCTTGCACACTCTGATCTTCCCTCACCGGGGCGGTCCACAACAGGCAGAGCGGCCGCACAGGCAGCGACGCAACCGGTGCAAGCTGTTATTGCCGGGTCAGATTGGAGGACTACGTCCGCGTCGGATCATTGCACGCCTTGTCACGGCCATCGTGCCTCGGTTTGCATTCGAAACGCTGCAACACGATCATGACGCTAGACTCTCGGGTTTGCTACTGAAGGACCCTCGCTCACGCGGCAAGAGTTCGCGGAGGAGTACGATATTAAGGTGCTGATGGCATACGGGCGATGCCTTCGGCCCGCGCTCTACTCGTCGCTTCGCTCCTCACCGAGCCACCCTGCGGGTGTCTCGGCCCTCCGGGTAACGATCGCTATCGCAAACGCTCGCTTCGCTCGCAAACAGTGGGGGGCTTCGCAAATCAACTGCCAAAGTCGCGGCGGCTCTTTCGCAATGAATCGGCCACCAGCCGACGTTCGGGCAGGCGCAATTGGATGATCCACCGCAATGACCCTAACTGCATTTTGTCGCAAATCGCCGCGAGTACCGCGAGGCTGTTGGCTTGGAAGTTGGGCCCTGGGAACCAGCAACCGAGGAGGGCAGGATAAAAGCCGCAAGGTGCGGCCGGTCGGTCGGTTGGGAAATGTCAGCAATCTCAATCATGCTCCGAACATTGCGAAGGACCGGCGCAACTTGCGAGTTTCGCCATGGCGCTGTTCTTGCTCGGTTTTCGACACCTTGCGGCGGGCAAGATGAGCCGCAACGACGATTTCCGCATCCGTCCAGGCCGTATCCGTTCGACGCGCGCGCCCAAGGCAAAATCGTTTCTCGCGCAGGCCCTCAGAGCCGCGCAGAAGGCAGGCGGTCTCTCACACGGCGGAGTCAGGAGGAGTGGGTCCTTCGGGCGCGGCCGTGCGGCGAGCGTTGCCGCGGCACGGCTCCTCAACAACCGCGCCCGGGGCGCCATGGTCAAGGCGCGTGTCGTACGCCGGATGCGGTCGCCCGGCGCACTGCGAGCCCATATCGGTTATCTCAAACGGGACGGTGTCACCCGCGATGGATCGCCCGGTGAGCTCTTCGATGCTGCCGGGGACGATGCAGACGGCCGGGCTTTTGCGGAACGCTGCGACGGGGACCGGCATCATTTCCGGTTCATCGTCTCGCCGGATGATGCCACTGAGCTGGAAAGCCTGCGGAGCTTTACCCGTGAGCTGATGGATCAGGCCTCGCGTGATCTCGGCACGCGGCTCGACTGGGTCGCCGTCGACCACTGGAATACCGAGCATCCCCATATCCACATTCTCGTGCGCGGTCGCGCGGACGACGGTTCCGACCTTGTCATCAGCCGCGACTACATCGGAACCGGCCTGCGGGCGCGCGCAGGTGATCTCGTCACGCGTGAGCTTGGCCCGCGATCTGAGCTCGAGATACGGCGCGGTCTCGAGGCAGAGGTCACGAGCGAACGCTGGACGCGGCTCGATCGGGTGCTTGCCCGGGAAGCGGGCAGGGCGGAAGGGGTGGTCGATCTTCGGCCCGAACGCGATGTCGCGCGCGATCCGTTGCGGGAGATCCGGATCGGCCGGATGCGGACGCTTGAGCGGCTCGGACTTGCTGAACCAGCCGGGCCCGCGCGCTGGGTTCTGGCCGCTGACGCGGAGCAGCGCTTGCGTGCGCTCGGGGAGCGCGGCGATATCATCAAGCGGCTGCACAAGAGCCTAGCCAAGGATGGTGCATCTCGCGCGCCGTCATCCTGGGCGCTCGAGGGCGAAGGCCATGGCGGACCCGTGATCGGCCGTCTCATCGCCCGCGGGCTGGATGACGAGTTAAGGGGAACAGCGTTTGCCGTGGTGGACGGGATCGACGGGCGTGTGCATCATCTGAAGCTCCCCGACATCGATACAGCCGGCGACGGTCCGATCGGGGGCATTGTGGAACTCCGTCGTTTTGAGGATGCGAGGGGCCGGCCGCGGATCGCGCTTGCCGTCCGCTCCGACCTCAACCTCGACCAACAGGTAGTGGCCGAAGGGGCGACCTGGCTCGATCGGCGCCTCGTTGCCCGCGAACCTGCCGATCTCTCGCGAGCCGGTTTCGGTGCCGAGGTCCGCCGCGCGCTTGATCGTCGGATTGATGCGCTGGCGGAACGGGGCCTCGTGCGCCGGGACGGAGACAAGGTCATCATCGGCCGCAATCTTATCAGTACCCTGCGTACCCGCGAGCTCGATTCAGCGGGTAAGCGTTTGGCTGAAGAAACGGGGCTGGCGCATATGCCCGCCGAGGCAGGCCAGTCGGTTTCGGGAGTTTATCGCCGAAGGCTGTCGCTCGCCTCAGGCCGGTTTGCTATGATTGACAACGGCCTGGGCTTCCAGCTCGTACCCTGGATACCGTCCCTTGAGCGCGAACTTGGCAGGCAAGTAAGCGGCATCGCCGGTCCCGGCGGCGTCGACTGGAGTTTTGGACGCAAGCGCGACCTTTCGCTCTGACCCGCCGATCTCTGCGCTACGGCGCGCGCGACCGCGATTGCCTGGATATTGTCGTTGCGTGGGTGCACGGGGCGAGCGCTTCTGGGCCTATGTCCGCGACCAAGATTCTCTGGGGGCAGCTGTTCCTTGTCTCGATCGTCGTGCTCGCCTTTGTTTGGACGGCGACCGAGTGGACGGCCTGGCGTCTCGCCTACCAACCGCAGCTCGGGCCCGCCTGGTTCATGGTCGGGCGCTGGCCGATCTATCAGCCGCTTGCTTTCTTCATCTGGTGGTTCCAGTTCGACGCCTACGCGCCAAAAATATTCATCGAGGGGGCCTGCATCGCCGCAAGCGGCGGGTTCGCCGCTATCGGCATCGCGATCATGCTGTCGGTCTGGCGGGCAAAGGAAGCTCAGCAGGTGACCACATACGGCTCGGCGCGCTGGGCCGACGCACGTGAGGTCAGGCGGGCGGGCCTTCTGGGGACCGACGGCGTCGTGCTCGGCCGCTTTGATGGCCGATATCTCCGGCACGACGGCCCTGAGCATGTCCTTTGCTTTGCTCCTACCCGTTCGGGTAAGGGCGTCGGCTTGGTCATTCCGACTCTTCTTACTTGGCC
>JAKFVP010000470.1 GCA_021732175.1 Bradyrhizobium sp. | reverse complement strand
CCGCTCGACAATGCGCTCGGCCGCACCGAGGACCGCTCCTACGGCATGACCCGGGTCGAGGTACATTGCCGCCGCTGCGGCGGCCATCTGGGCCATGTCTTCGATGACGGTCCGAAGCCCACCGGCCTGCGCTATTGCATCGACGGTTTTGGCCTCGTCTTCAAACCGTCGGCGGCCTCCGCTTCCTGATGCGAAATCCCCGACAGGGCGGCAATTGTTGCCCGCCCCGGCAAATTAGGCCCTGGTCCCCGGACCGGGGCTTTTTTGTTAAGTCTCTGATATAGCTATATTTTACACCGTGGCACGCTCCTTGCGACCCTTCTCCTTCGACTGCGGCCACTTTTTCAGGGATCGGCTGGCCGCCCGGATCGAAGTTGGAGAACTGGTATGGGTATTTTCGACGCTCTGAACACGTCCGTGTCAGGCCTGCAGGCGCAGTCATTCGCGCTCCAGAATATTTCCGGCAACATCGCGAACTCGTCGACCACCGGATACAAGGGCACCAACACCTCCTTCGAGGATCTCGTTCCGATGAGCACGACGCCTGACCAGCAGGCGGCGGGCGGCGTCAGGGCGCACGCGCAAGCCACGATCACCACCCAGGGAACGATTTCGGCGACCGGCGTCGGCACCAACATGGCGATCAGCGGCGCCGGCTTCTTCAACGTGCAGAAGCCGATGGGTATCGTCGACAATGTGCCCGTCTTCAACGGCGTGACCAACTATACGCGGCGCGGCGACTTCCAGCTCAATGCCAACGGCAATCTCGTCAACGGCGCCGGATATTATCTGCTCGGCGTGACCGTCGACCCCAAGACCGGAAACCCGATCGGCAACGTGCCGCAGGTTCTGCAGTTCCAGAACAACTTCATCCCCGCGCAGGCGACGACCAAGATCACCTACGCCGCCAACCTTCCGACCAAGCCGTCGACGGTTGCGAGCAGCACCGCCGTCACCGGCTCACTGACCGCCCTTGGCGGCCTGAACCCGGCCGACTTCACGCCCGGCTTCAATCCGCAGATCATCGGCACGCCCGCCACGCCCTACACCGATGCGACGGTCACGGGAAGCGGTGTCAATAACAAGGCATCAGTCCCGGCTCCCATCACCACCGCAACGCTGCTTTCCGGAGCCCCCAACACGGATTCGATCACCTCGAATTTCTCGATCGCCGACACCATCACCGTCAACGGCAAGACCATTTCCTTCCATAACGGCGGTGGCGACACGGGCTCGGCAGTCGCCGGTACCCTCTCTATTGACCTTACTGCGCCCACCGCCACCCTCGGGAACCTTCTTGGTGCGATCGACCTGATCACCGGCACCGCAAGCCCCTCGACGATCACCACAGGCGCCATCACGCTCCACACCGGTACGACCTCGAATCTCACGGTCACCGGTTCGAACGCGGCAGCCATGGCCGCGCTTGGCTTCACCCCCACGATCACTGCGACCCGCGGCGGCGGCGGCACCGTGGGCGCCGGTGTCGTCATCGGCAGCGACCAGACGACGTTCGCCAACCAATCCATCAGCGGCGGCGCTGTGACGGCTTATGACGCGACGGGTACGCCGGTCAATCTTCAGCTGCGCTGGGCCAAGGTCGACAGCGCGGCGCTCGGCGTTCCCCATACCGACACCTGGAACCTGTTCTATCAGTCCAATTCGAACGCGACGGGCCCGCAAACGGCGTGGATCAATGCCGGCACCAACTTCATCTTCGGTCCGAACGGATCGCTGATCAGCCCCTCGGGCTCGACCATCGTGCTCAACAACGTCCAGGTCAACAACCAGCCGCTTGGCAATCTGACCTTCAATTACGGCGCCGGCGGCCTCACCCAATATGCCAGCGTCGGCGGCACCACGACCATCAACCAGATCCAGCAGGACGGCTATTCCGCGGGTCAGCTTCAGTCGGTCGCCGTCAACAACAGCGGCCTCGTGGTCGGAACGTTTTCCAACGGCCAGAACCTCAATCTCGCAGCCGTCTCGCTGTCGCACTTCAACGGGCCCAATTTCCTGAAGCCGCTCGACGGCGGCGCCTATGCCGCGACCGATCAATCAGGTGTCGCGATCGCGGGCGCAACCGGGTCAATCGGCGGATCGGCGGTCGAAGGTTCGAACACCGATATCGCCGACGAATTCACCAAGCTGATCATCACCCAGCAAGCCTACTCCGCAAACACCAAGGTGATCACGACGGCGCAAACCATGGTTCAGGACCTCCTGAACGTGTTGCGGTGATTCTTGCCACAAGGGTTCAATCCGGCTGATCTGGGGCAGTTGCCATGAGTTTGAGTTCAGCACTCGCTACCGCAATCGCCGGTTTGCATACCAACCAGGCGGCGTTGTCG
This sequence comes from Bradyrhizobium sp., assembly GCA_021732175.1. GTDB lineage: Bacteria > Pseudomonadota > Alphaproteobacteria > Rhizobiales > Xanthobacteraceae > Bradyrhizobium. Next base: position 18,279 of record JAKFVP010000470.1, on the reverse strand, counting down.
ATCGTTTCGTCGAACATCTCCAACGCGCAGACGCCTGGCTACGTTTCCCGAACCCTCACCCAGATCCAGGTTGCGGGCGCCACGACGGACGCTGGAGCGAGCGTCCGCACCATGGGCGTCAATCGCCAGCTCGACGCGTATCTGCAAACCCAGTTGCGCACCGAGACGTCTGCCGGCGCCTATGCCGATCAGCTGTCGAATGTGCTGGCGCAGTTGCAAAGCGTGTACGGCAATCCCGGCGGCGCCGGAACGCTCGAGACGGCGTACAACAACTTCACTTCCGCGTTGCAGGCGTTGTCGGCGAATTCGGGCGCGCAATCGGCGCGGTCCCTGGCGCTGTCGACGGCGCAGTCGCTGGCGCTCAATCTGAATACGGCGACGCAGGGCGTTCAGGCACTGCGCTCGAACATGGAGCAGGACATCGCGGCTTCGGTCGTTCGGGCTAACAACGCGATGACGCAGATTGCGAAACTCAATGCGCAGCTGCAGAGCCTTCAGCCGGGCGACAACACCGGGGCGACGCTGGAGGATCAGCGCGACGCCGCCATCAAGGACCTCTCGGAACTGATCGACATCCGCGTCGTCAAGGACAGCGCCAACGTGGCGACCGTCTACACGACATCGGGCCTGCAGCTGGTCGGCATCCAGGCATCGCAGATGTCGTTCAATTCACAGGGTACGCTCAACGCCAGCTCGCTGTGGAACCAGAATCCGGCGCTGTCCACGGCCGGCTCGCTCACGCTGACAATGGGCAACGGGTCCAGTGTCGACCTGATTCAGACCAAGTCGGTCGGGTCGGGGCGTCTCGGCGCCGATCTGAAACTGCGCGACGATATCCTGGTGCAGGCGCAAACGCAGCTCGATCAGCTTGCCGCGACCCTGGCGAGCTCGCTGTCCGACCAGACGACATCGGGCACCGGCGTGACATCGGGCAGCCAGGCGGGATTCGATCTCGACCTGTCGAACGTGCTGCCGGGAAACACCATCAACTTCACGTACACCGATAGTGCGACCAACACGCCGCATCAGATCACCATCGTGCGCGTCGATGATCCAACCGCGCTGCCGCTGCCCAACACGGCCGCCAGTCCCAACGACAAGGTGATCGGCGTCAACTTCACGGGCGGCATGGCCTCGATCGTGGCGCAGATCACCGCCGCGGTCGGCAACACCAACCTGCAGTTCTCCAATCCGGCCGGCAACACGTTGCGGGTTCTCGACAACGGTTCGGCGGCGGTAAGCGTCAATGCGGCGTCGACCACCACGACGGTCCAGGGACTGACGAGCGGCAGTCCGCAAGCGCCGGTCTTCACGGACGGCAATACGCTCTATACCGGGACGATCATCGGCCGCGGCACGCAGCTGACGGGATTTGCCGGACGCATCTCGGTCAATCCCGCGCTCGCCAGCGATCCCTCGAGATTTGTGGTCTACAACACGTCACCGCTGACGACGGCCGGTGACACCACGCGCTCGGACTTTCTCTACACCCAGTTGACCTCGGGGCTGTTCACCTATTCGCCGCAGACCGGCCTCGGCTCGAGAACCTCGCCGCTGAAGGGAACACTGCCGAACTACATTCAGCAATTCCTCAACCTGCAGGCCAATGCGGCGGACTCTGCGCAGCAGGTCGCGGAAGGCCAGGATGTCGTGGTCAACACGCTGCAACAGAAGTTCAACGCCAGGTCCGGCGTCAACATCGATGCCGAAATGGCCAACCTGATCGCGCTGCAGAACATCTACGGGGCCAACGCCCGTGTGATGGCGGTCGCGCAGTCCATGATGGACACCTTGATGCAGGCTCAACGGTAAGGCGGTTTTCAGATGACGATCATCAACAGTGTCGGCAACACCAATATCCTGCTCGGGCAGTCGATCCTCAGTCTGAAGAACCAGCTCGACACCCTGCAGACGCAGCTCGCCACCGGCAGGAAGTCGACGGTCTATTCGGGGATGGGCATCAACGAGGGGTTCGCGATTTATGCGCGCTCGCAGATGTCCAATCTGGCGGCCTTCTCGACGACCATGACCAACATCAACACGACCATCGATACGACCGATACGGCGTTGACGTCGTTCGGCCAGATCGCCTCGCAGGTGAAGTCTTCCGCGGGCAGCCTCGGCGCGATCGTTACCGGCTCCGGGCAGACCGTCGGTCAGCAGACCGCGACGTTGCAACTGAAGTCGATGCTGGAGATTCTCAACACGCAGGCCGGCGATCGCTTCCTGTTTTCCGGCAGCGCCGTCGATACGCCTTCCGTCGCCTCGGTGGACGAGATTCTCAACGGACATGGCGCGCTCGCCGGATTGAAGCAGCTGATCGCGGAGCGCAACCAGGCTGATCTCGGTGCCAGCGGCCTCGGACGCCTTGTGGTCTCTTCACCTTCTCCGACGTCGGTAGGCGTTGCAGAGGATGTCGCCGGCTCGCCGTTCGGCTTCAAGCTCAATGCGATCACCTCTTCGTTGACCGGCTCAACCGTCACCGGCCCCGGCGGGTCGCCGGCGGCGATGTCGGTCAATCTCGGCGCCACCAATCCCAACAGTGGCGAGCAGGTCACCTTCACATTCAACCTGCCCGACGGCACGACGGAAGCAATAACGCTGACCGCCTCGACGGCAACGCCTCCCCCGAGCGGAAGCTTCGCGATCGGCGCCAACTCGACGGCGACGGCAACCAATCTCAAGACAGCGTTCAACACGGCGCTCGGCACGCTCGCGAACACCGCGCTGGTGGCTGCCTCGGCCATGACGGCCTCGGACAATTTCTTCAACACGGATAGCATTGCAGTCGGGGGCATCGCCAACAACAAGCTCGCAGCTCCCATCACCGGCGCGACGCTGCTGTCCGGCGCCGCAGCTACGAATTCTCTGGCCGCGAACTTCGCGGCCGGCGACACCATTACCGTCAATGGCAAGACCCTTACGTTTGTCGCCTCGGGGGCGCAGGCCAACCAGCTCAATGTCACCGACAGTGTCCAGACGTTGCTGACGAAGATCGACTCGATCACCGGCACCTCGACTCCGTCGTCTGTGAGCGGCGGCGTGATCACGCTGCGTACCGACGATGCCGCAAGCCTGAACGTCACGAGTTCGAACGCCGCCGCGTTCGCCGCGCTTGGTTTCGGCCCCACCGTGACGGCGATCCAGCCGCCGCTGCGGGTCGGCGGATCGCCCGCGAACACGGCGACGACTTTGGTCAGCGGTGCGGCGAATACCGTGGCCTGGTACACCGGCGAAGCCGGATCCGGCCCGGCGCGTGCGTCATCGACTGCGCGGGTCGACCAGACGTCGACGGTTCAATATGGCGTGCGCGCCAACGAGCAGGCCATTCGTGCCGCGCTGCAGGGCGTCGCGGTCTTTGCCAGCTTTACGACATCTCCTACGAATGCCAACTCGACGTCGGTGATCACCTCTCTCAACCAGCGTGTGGCGTCCGTCCTGACGCCGACGGGAAGGCAGCAAAGCCTCGCCGACATCGCGACCGATCTGGCTTCTGCGCAGGTCGCGATGAAGGATATCGCCGCGCGGCAAGGCCAGTCCCAGGTCATGCTGCAGAGCCTGGTCGACAAGACCGAGTCGATTTCCCCCGATGAGGTTGCGACCGAGCTGCTGGCGCTGCAGACCAAGCTGCAGGCATCATATCAAACGACATCGATGCTCTCGCAGATGTCCCTGGTGAAATACCTGCCGGTCGGATAGCGCCGCCTGACGCATGGCGCGGACGGACGTCTGCGCCGCGTTGCCGCAGTTCGAACGGCATCAGACAGCAGGCGCCGTCGCCACGTTGCGCAAGATCGCCTCGAGCTGCGCCGCGAGGGCGGCGGTATTGCCGTGGACCCGCCGCTTGTAGCGCGTGACCGCACCGCGATCGACGGCAAAGAATGTCTTCTCCGGATAGTTCCGGCCGAAGATGTCGATCAGCATGCTGCGGAACTTGCCGGATATGATTGGCGTCGCGCTGTTGTCCGGCTGCTCGGTATAGGCCACGGTCTCGGCCGAGGTGAGGGCGCACAACAGCGGATGCAGGCGGCTCGAGAGCACCGTCTTGTGGCGCTGGATGAACTGAATGGTCCGGTCGAGCGGAAGATCGTTCCAGATCTCATCGCCGATGTGCAGTTGCTTTTCTTCCGTCGGGGTGCTCATGGGGAACTGGTTGATGAGCCAGTCGCCGAGATGCTGCACATTGCTGCGCCCGCGCCCGTACATCAGGATATCGTCTTCATAGCGGGCGAACCAATTGTCGAGCCGGTCGATGAGGCCGTCGAGAGCCGGCCGCGAAATCAGCTCGCGATACTGCGTGCCGAAGATGCCCACCCGGGCCTTGCCGCGCGCCATGACGTCGGTCAACTGACTGGTGAGCAGCGGCTGAAAGACGCTGTTGCCGATGCCGAGCACCACCAGGTCATAGCTGTCGTGCGCGCGATCCAGTGTCTGGAAGGTGAGGTGGTGAACGCTTGCCTCGCTCGGCAGCAGCGAATTGATCAGATGGTAGCCCAGCCGGTCGCCGAAATTTCCGACATCGTTGTAGGAGATCACCGCGACGCTGCAGGGGTTCATCGCAGTCTGCGGCGCGACCGGAGTCAGGCGCATCAGCACCTGCAGGTGGTCAACCGGCATCGTGGATTCGATACGGAAGCCGTGACGGTCGAATAATTGTGCGAGATCGAGAAAGCTGAAGTGCGTTATCCAGCCGAGCGATGCCCGGTCCACCGAGCTCAGATCGGTCGCACAATAGCTGAGGACCACGTCCCGGTTGCTGGACCGCAGTTGGGCAAAGAACGCATCCGCGTCCTGGATGTACTCCAGGACCCCGAGCATGACGATGATGTCGGCATCCGCAGCCGCCTCGGTGGGGAATTGCCCCTTGTTGAAATCGCAGACAATCGTCTGCGCATTCCGCGCGACCAGATCGCAGCCCCGGTAGTGGCATCCGTAAGGCAGGAAGCGCTCGAGCGCCATCTTCCCGCAGCCAAGATCGAGCACACGCGCGCCGCCCGGGATGAACTGTGCAGCGAGCTCGGCGCGCGCATCCCAGTTTTCCTGCAGCGAGTTCGGATTGGACCAGCGCGCCGTGTCCGTCTTGCGCGCGATCGCCAGGTCGCGGTTTATGCTGACCATCCCGGTCTCCTGGATTGCTGCGCGCGCCGGCTCATCCTGCTCCGTCTCCTGAATTGTTCCGTGCGCCGGCTCATCTTGCTTTGGTATCCAGCGAGCAACGGCGTCGCTGAGCTCGGCGCGCATCCGCTCGATGACATCAGGCCATTCGCGCGAGGCGTTCTGCCTGAATAGCCGCGCGGTCGGATACCAGGGGCTGTCGTCGCGGTCGAGCAGCCAACGGAAGTCCGGAGTAAATGGCAACAGGAGCCAGACCGGGCGGCCGAGCGCGCCGGCGAGGTGGGCAACGCTGGTGTCCACCGTGATCACGAGATCGAGGCAGGATATGAGCGCGGCGGTTTCGCTGAAATCGGTCAGTTGCTCCGTCAGGTCGACAACGTCCGTCCGTTCGGCGAGAAAGGGCCTGTCACTGTCCCGGACGCCCTTTTGAAGGCTGATGAAGCGCGCGCCGCAGTCGAGAAGGGGGGCGAGCACCTGCAGCGCAATCGAGCGGTTGTGGTCGTTCTGGTGAGCCGGGCTTCCCGACCAGACCAGACCCACGCGCAAGCGATCATGCGGGCCCAGCCGGTCTTCCCACGCCCGCACGCGAGCGGCCGGCGCCCGGAGGTACGGCACTTCGGACGGGATCGTCTCGAGCCGCGTCCCGAACACCAGCGGGAGGTTGGAGAGTGCGCAATGGAAATCGAACTCCGGCAATTCGACCGTCGACAGGCATTGCGAAACGCCGGGCATTCCCGACAGCAGCGGGCGGATTGAAGCCTCGACCTGCAGAATGATGCGGGCGCCGCGGGCGGCCAGCTTCGGAACATAGCGAGCGTATTGAAGCGTATCGCCGAGCCCCTCGTCGCTGTACAGCAGAACGGTCTTGCCTTCGACCGGCTCGCTGCCGCGCCAGGCAGGCTGCGCGAAGCTGCGGCGCTGCTGGGACAGGGCGCGCCATCGCGCGTCGCGGCGAACCCAGCCTTTTTCGAAGTCTCCCTGCAGCAGGTGGAGCATTCCCGTGTTCCAGCGCATGGTCGCGTTGTCGGGATCCAGCGCCGCCACCTGCTCGTAGATCGCGAAGGCCTTCTCGAACTGCTGCAGCTCGCTCAGAGAAAACGCCTTGCTGTTCATCGCTTCAATGAAGTCGGGCCGGAGCGCAAGCGCCCGGTCGAAACAAGGCAGCGCCTCCTCGTGGCGGCCGCGCGACTGATGGATGATTCCGAGATTGTTGAGCGCGTCGGCATGATCGGGTTTGAACGCCAGCACTTTCCGAACCTCGGGAAGAGCCTCGTCAAACCTTCTCATGTTCACCATGCATGTCGAGCGCATGTGAGCAACGTCCGCGTCGCCAGGCCGGATCTCGTTCACAAGGTCGAAACAGGCAAGTGCCTCCTCGTAGCGCGTGAGCTTGAACAGCACGAGCCCGCGCCCGATTGCAGCGTCGGACGAACGCGGATTCAGTTTCAGCGCGTGCTCGAAACCGAGCGCGGCTTCCTCGTGGCGGCCGGCCTGCGTCAGCGCGTTGCCGATGTTGGTCCAGATTTCCGCGTCTTCCGGCGCAAACATCAGCGCCTTGTCGTAGGCCTTGAGCGCCTCGTCGAGGCGGCCCAGCCTGTGCAGGGCTGCGCCGAGGTTCTTCAGGTAGTCGAGTCTTGGACCTGTCCTGAGCGCGCGCGCGAACCATTCGACCGCGCGATCATTCTGATGGGCCAGTGAGGCGAGCACACCCAGCAGGTGGAGCGAATCGCCGTGGCTTTCGTCAATCGCCAACGCCTCGTGGCAGCATTGTTCGGCCTCGGCAAGCCGACCCGATTCGAAATGCCTGGTGGCGAGTTCGAAGAGCGCGGCCGGCGTCCGCCGGGCGCCGGCCGAACTACCGGATTTGCTGGCGGCGGCCCGCCGCTCACGACGATTCATCGAATGATTTTCGGATGTCCTGCAACCGCGCGAAGCTAGGTGATTCTCGGAGATTCGGAAAGGCTCGGTCCGCGCTGAGGATGATGCGCTTGCGGAAAGGATCGGGTCCATGTCAGCGAATTGTTCAAGCGGTCGCAAGGTAAGGCAATTGCGTGTGAGCCAGGCGCTCGATGCGCGCTGCGACCTGGAACCGGTTGTTAACCATGACCCGCCGCGCCGACCGGTTGCCGCCGCGTGCCGCGTGAGCCCCGGGCGAGCAATCTTCACGCTTCATAAAGCATAAGCTTCAACGTCGCCGGACTGGCTGGCATTCTAGCCATCCCGTTCAGGTTTCGTTGATTGGTTGCTTCCTAGGGTTTGGCAGTCGGCCAAGAAGGCCGATAGTTGCGTAACGCCAGAAAGGTCGTTCCTATGTCTTTGTCCAACATCACCCTCACCGCATCAGTCCGCCAGAACCTGCTCTCGCTGCAGGGCACTGCTGATCTGCTCGCGACCACCCAGGGCCGTCTCGCCACTGGCAAGAAGGTCAACGGCGCGCTCGACAATCCCACCAACTTCTTCACCGCCGCCGGCCTCGACGCCCGCGCCAGCGACATCAGCAACCTTCTCGACAGCATCGGCAACGGTGTGCAGGTCCTGCAGGCCGCCGATACCGGCATCACCTCGATCTCCAAGCTGGTCGATACCGCGAAGTCGATTGCCAACCAGGTGCTGCAGCAGCCCTCCGGCTACACCTCGAAGGCCAACGTTCAGTTCACCGGTGCCAGCACGGCTGCCGGTACTGCCGCTGCCTCGAACCTGAACGCGGGCGCTCTCACGGGTGCGGTTGTCACCTTCACCACGAAGGCGGGCACGGCGGCCACGATCACCGTCGGTGCGTCATACACGGCCTTCAACAGCACTTCCAAGACGGCCACGGTGAATACGCTCGATCAGCTCAACCAGGCGCTGACGGATGCGGGCGTCGGCGTGACGGCCTCGTTCGACGCTGCGGCGCCGACCAAGCTGACCTTCACCTCGACCAACGATGCGTCGGGTCAGACCATCACGGTCGGTGCTACGGCCACGACCCCCACCGCGGTCGACGCGGTCGACATCTCGGCGGCGGGTTCCAGCGGTACCTTCGGCTCGGTCACTGCCGCAGTGAAGGACACCGTGTCGCAGGCTGCTCGTGCAAGTCTGGTTACCCAGTACAACCAGATCATCGACCAGATCACGACCACCGCGCAGGATGCTTCCTTCAACGGCATCAACCTGCTCAACGGTGACTCGCTGAAGCTGGTGTTCAACGAAACCGGCAAGTCGACGTCGACGATCTCCGGCGTGACCTTCAATCCGGCCGGTCTCGGCCTGTCCAAGCTCACTGCCGGCACCGACTTCATCGACAACTTCTCGACCAACAACGTGCTGACGTCGCTCAACACTGCCAGCACGACGCTGCGCTCGCAGGCTTCCGCCTTCGGCGCCAACCTGTCGATCGTGCAGATCCGGCAGAACTTCAACAAGAACCTGATCAACGTGCTGCAGACCGGTTCGTCCGCGCTGACGCTCGCCGATACGAACGAGGAAGCGGCCAACAGCCAGGCGCTGTCGACCCGCCAGTCGATCGCGACCTCGGCGCTGTCGCTCGCCAACCAGTCGCAGCAGAGCGTTCTGCAGCTCCTGCGCTGATCGCGAAGACACTTCCGCAAACGAGAACGGCGGGGCCCTGGCCCCGCCGTTTTTCTTTTTGGGCTGCTTGACGAAATTTTCGGTCGATCTCGCTTTTACGTCTGCTTAACCCGCGGCGCATTTTTACCGCGCATTAACCATAACTCATCGTAAGCGCACCCGGCATTAACCATGACCCGGGCGGATTCATCTTTTGTTGACCATGAAATCCCACAGTCCCGCGTGTCCGGCCAAGAAGGCCAGGGTTGAGTAAACCAGAAAGGTTGTTCGCATGTCTCTGTCCAACATCACGCTTACGGCTTCCGTCCGTCAGAACCTGCTCTCGCTGCAGGGCACGGCCGAGTTGCTCGCGACCACGCAGACCCGTCTCGCCACCGGCAAGAAGGTCAACACCGCGCTCGACAATCCCACGAACTTCTTCACAGCCGCCGGCCTCGACGCCCGCGCCAGCGACATCAGCAATTTGCTCGACAGCATCGGCAACGGCGTGCAGGTTCTGCAGGCCGCCGATACCGGCATCACCTCGCTCTCCAAGCTGGTCGACACCGCGAAGTCGATCGCCAACCAGGTGCTGCAGCAGCCCGGTGGCTACACCTCGAAGGCCAACGTGCAGTTCACCGGCGCCAGCACGGCGGCCGGTACTGCCGCCGCCTCGAACCTGAACGCGGGCGCGCTCACCGGTGCGGTGGTCACCTTCACGAACGCCGCGGGCACGGCGGCCACGATCACCGTTGGTGCGTCCTACACGGCCTTCAACAGCACCACCAAGACGGCCACGGTGAATACGCTCGATCAGCTCAACCAGGCGCTGGCGGATGCGGGCGTCAACGTGATCGCCTCGTTCGACTCCACGGCGCCGACCAAGCTGACCTTCACCTCGTCCAACGAGGCCTCCGGCCAGACCGTCACGGTCGGTGCCACGGCCACGACTCCCACCGCGGTGAACGCGATCGACATCTCGGCGGCGGGTTCCAGCGGTACCTTCGGCGCGGTCACTGCCGCGGTGAAGGACACGGTGTCGCAGGCTGCTCGTGCAAGTCTGGTTACCCAGTACAACCAGATCATGACGCAGATCACCACCACCGCGCAGGATGCTTCCTTCAACGGCATCAACCTGCTCAACGGTGACTCGCTGAAGATGGTGTTCAACGAAACCGGCAAGTCGACGGTGACGATCGCCGGCGTGACCTTCAATCCGGCCGGTCTCGGTCTGACCAATCTCACCGCGGGCACCGACTTCGTTGACAACTTCATGACCAATGCCGTTCTGTCGAAGCTGAACACCGCCAGCATCACGCTGCGGTCGCAGGCCTCCGCCTTCGGCGCCAACCTGTCGATCGTGCAGATCCGGCAGAGCTTCAACAAGAACCTGATCAACGTGCTGCAGACCGGTTCGTCCGCGCTGACGCTGGCCGATGCCAACGAGGAAGCGGCGAACAGCCAGGCGCTGTCGACCCGCCAGTCGATCGCGACTTCCGCGCTGTCGCTCGCCAACCAGTCGCAGCAGGGCGTGCTTCAGCTCCTGCGCTGATCCGGAAACTACTTCCGCAAACGAGAACGGCGGGGCTTTGGCCCCGCCGTTTTCTTTTGTGGTGTCTGCGCCTGCGTCGTGCGCCGCCGTAACGAATCCGGCTGAACTGCGCTCGAATTAGCGCAACAGCTGCAGCACGCTCTGCTGCGACTGGTTGGCGAGCGAAAGTGCCGACACCGCAATCGACTGGCGGGTCGACAGCGCCTGGCTGTTGGCCGCCTCCTCGTTGGCATCGGCCAGCGTCAGGTTCGCTGAGCCGGTCTGCAGCACATTGATGATCTTCTTGGAAAAGTCCTGGCGAATCTGCACGATCGACAGGTTGGCGCCGAAGGCGGACGCCTGCGTGCGCAGCGTCAGGCTGGCGTTGTTGAGGGCGGTCAGGACCTTTTGCGTCAGGACATTGTCGGTGAAATCGGTGCCCGGGGCGAGCGAAGCCAGACCGAGACCCGCGGGATTAAAGGTCACGCCGGCAATGGTCAGGGTCGATTTGCCGGTTTCGTCGAAGATCATTTTCAGCGAGTTGCCGTCCAGCAGGTTGATGCCGTTGAAGGAAGCATCCTGCGCCGTGGTCGTGAGCTGCGTGATGATCTGGTTGTACTGGGTGACCAGCGTTGCGCGGGCAGTCTGTGACGCCGCGTCGGGTACCGCCGCAACGACAGCGCCGCCGGCGCCGCCGCCGGCGGCGTTGGCGCTGATATTGATCGCGTCGAGTGTAGTGGGAGCCGTCGCTGCCGCGGTTGCGGTGATCACCTGGCCGGCGCCGTCGTTGGTCGATGTAAACGTCAGACTGTCAGGTCCGGTGATGATGGCCGAAAGATTGACCCCGGCGTCCGCCAACGCCTGGTTCAATTGGGCGACCGACTGGACCTGCGCTGTCTTGGTGACGGGATTGAAAGCTGAAGGCGAGGTACCGACCGTGATCGTGACGGCAGTACCCGCCTGGTTCGTAAACGTGAAAACGCCACCGTTGAGCTTGCTGGTCGTGATATCGGCGGAAGTCGCGCCGCCAACACCGGTTGGAGTGCCGGTGCCGGTGAATTGGACGTTGGACTTCGTGCTGTAACCCACGGGCTGCTGCAACGACTGGCTCGCGATCGACTTGGCGGTATCGACCAGCTTTTGCAGCGAAGTGATGCCGGTATCGGCGGCCTGCAGAACCTGCACGCCGTTGCCGATGCTGTCGAGCAGGTTGCTGATGTCGCTGGCGCGGGCATCGAGACCGGCAGCGGTGAAGAAGTTGGTGGGATTGTCGAGCGCGCTGTTGACCTTCTTGCCGGTGGCGAGGCGGGTCTGAGTCGTCGAGAGCATCTCCGCCGTACTCTGCAAGGAGAGCAGGTTCTGACGAACTGCTGCTGTGAGAACAACATTTGAGGTCATAGCAAGCCTTCCTTAGTGCGCATCGCCAGGCGTCCTGATCCAACGGGATTCCTGATTCCAGCCAAACCCAGATATGAACAAAAGGTTTTAAAAGACGGTTAATCGCTGGTTACTGAACATGGTTACCGGCTGGTTAAGCTCGCGGCCGGTGCTTGGGAGTCCCGAACCGGCGAAGACTGGATGTGGCTACAAGCAATTGAAAAATTTGATCTTTTTCTTGGTTTTCGTGCGCCGATCGCGAACCGCCTGCCATCGTGGATTTTCGATCGGAAGGAAGGCAGCGTTGATCCCGAACAGCCTCGCGCGGCAGGCCTGGAAGGTGCCGAAGCCCGGATGACCGGGACGGCGGGGAGGGGCCATCCGGAGTTTTGCGGAGTGAGGGCCGCTCCTGCGAGTAAGCCATTCTTAAGTGACCTTCTTTACGGTTTTGCAGGCCGAAATTCGGAAGTTTGTTGTGCGGAGAGGAATTGCCGAGGTGAAGAATGTCTAGTGCTGCCCAAGCCTATGCCCGCGTTGCCAATACCACCTCGTCTCCTCGCGATATCGAAGCCCAGGCCTTGCTACTGGCGGCGAACAAGCTGCAAGCCGTCATGAACAATACGGACGCGACTTACACGCAGATGTCCGAAGCGCTGATGTTCAACCGCAAGCTGTGGACGATCTTTCTCAGCGAAGCGCAGCGCGAGGAGAATCCGAATTCGCTGGAAGTGCGGCAGAACATTGCAAATCTCGGCGTTTTCGTGCTGTCGCAGACCACGGCGCTGCAGATGAGCCCGCAGCGCGAACACATCAAGCCCCTGATCGAGATCAACCGCAATATCGCGGCCGGGTTGAGCGGGCGCGGCTGAGCCGACCTTTTCGGGACAGGCAATGGCGGATTTCTTCACCATTCTCAGCAACAGCTACAAGACGGCGCCAACACCGTCCGGCCCGTCGTCGGCGAAGTATGTCCCGGTTGATCCCGCCAATTGGACCGGCACCTTTAAGGGAACGTATTCGACGGGCGAAAAGTTTTCGTTCCAGATCTCCGACGTGCAGGGGTTTCGCGCCAAGGTCAGATATCAGACTGACAAAGGGATCAGTCAATTTCAGGACGTGCTGATCAAGGACAACTCGTTCAGAATCGGCGATTCCAAGTTCTTGATGAAAAAGATCGGCCACGCGCAAATCAAGACGGTCGTCACGAATCCCCAGACCGGCGCCTCCACGCTGAACACGGCCTACGCCGACCTCGTTTGACCGCTGCCGCATTGGCGGCATGGCGCGATCGCTCCTTATATTTGCATCCGTAATGCCCGCATGCGGCAGTTAAGGCCTCGTTAACCAAACCTATTTACCGTTTGGCAACGAAATCCCGGCTGCGGGCATCATATATCCGTTTCAGCGTCACGGATCGCAACAGGCGGTTCGAGCTCGATCGCACCACAGCCGTCATCGCCCGCTACGGGCAGGTCAACGGTCAATGCGGGAGGGGTGCATGGATGCTGAACTCAACGACAACGAACTGATCCCGATGGTGTCCGCCGATCGCATCGGCTTCGCCAGGCTGACAAGAATGGCGTTCAACGGGGTTGATTTGAGTCCGCTGTGGCAGCGTTTGATGGATCAAGTGGCTGACGGCAGCGCCGATGCCGGATGCGCACTCGACCTGTCCCTTATCGCGCAGCTGCTGGGCGAACGGGAGACTGGCCTGATGATCCAGAGGCAGGCGATCGTTTTCCACCCGCTGTACCGGTCACCTTGTTCTGCCCAGCCGCCACGGCTGCGCGTGCTGGCGCTGGCCGCACACATCGATATGGGCGGCAATACGCCGATCGAATTCCTGCTGGAAGAGTCCGGGATCGAGCTGCATACCCTGTACGTCGTAGACGGAGTGAAGTTGCCGGACCGGCTGCCCGACCATGACGTTGCGATCGTGATCGCCTCCGACTCCGAGGAATGCCAGGGTGCGCTGCGCACCATCGATCGCGCTGCGGCGGGTTGGCCGCGCCCGTTGCTGAATCCGCCGCACCTTGTCGTCAATCTGGACCGCGACAAGCTGTATCGATTGCTGCGCGGGATCGACGGGCTTGATATTCCGGCGACGCTCAACATGACGCACAGGCAATTGTCCGACGTGGCCGCATCGAAGCTTGCGCTCCCCGAAATCCCGCACCGAATTCAGTTTCCGCTGATCGTCCGTCCGCGCGGTTCGCATGCTGGCGGCGGCCTTGCCAAACTCGACGATTGCGGCGCGCTCGCCAGGTATCTCGAGGAAAATCCGGAAGAGGATTTTTTTGTTTCCCGCTTTGTCGACTACGCAAGTGAAGACGGACTCTTCCGCAAGTACCGGCTCGCCTTTGTCGACGGCCGGCCTTACGCAGTTCACATGGCGATCGCCAATCGCTGGGACATCTGGTACCTCAATGCCGGGATGTCGGAAAGCACGGCGAAGCGTCTCGAGGAAGAGACATTCATGCGCACGTTCGATGCCGGTTTCGCGCGCCGGCACCAGACCGCACTGACCGAACTGGCCGCACGAATCGGCCTCGACTATTTCACGATCGACTGCGCGGAAAACAAGAACGGTGAGCTGCTGGTATTCGAAGCCGACAACACCGCGGTCGTGCACAACATGGATTCGCCCTTCATTTATCCTTACAAGCCGCCGCAGATGCAGATGATCTTCGACGCATTCGCGGCAATGCTGCAGCGGCGCAGCCGCGGAGAGCGGCGGGAGCAGGCTGCGTGAAGCTGCTGCGCGACGGAAGCTTGCAGTCCGACTCGAGCCAGACGCTCGATCCACAGGACTGGGACGACATCCGCGCGCAAGGTCATCGCATGCTCGATGACATGCTCGACTATATCTCGGACATCCGGCAGCGTCCGGTCTGGCAGCCGATACCCGATGAAGTCCGCGGGCGCTTTCGAGCCGGCCTGCCAGTGAAACCTGCCGGTCTTGATGAGGTCTATCGGGAATTCGCCGATTTGATCGTTCCCTATGCGACCGGCAATGTTCATCCGGGCTTCATGGGATGGGTTCATGGCGGCGGCAGCCCCGTCGGCATGCTGGCCGAGATGCTGGCTGCCGGACTGAATGCCAATCTCGGCGGACGAGATCATATTCCGGTCGAGGTCGAAGGTCAGATCGTCGAATGGACGCGCCAGTTATTCGATTTTCCTCCCGAGGCCAGCGGAATTTTCGTCACCGGCACGTCGATGGCCAACCTGATGGCGGTGCTGGTGGCCCGAACGTCCGTGCTCGGACAGGACGGACGGCAGCACGGCATCGGAAGCGCAGGTGCACTGCTGACGGCGTATACGTCGAGAGCAGCGCACGGCTGCGTCAAACAGGCGATGGATCTTGCCGGGTTCGGCAGCGATGCGCTGCGCTGCATCGAGACGGACCAGTGCCACCGCATCGACGTGGCGGCATTGCGGGCGCAGATCGCCCGGGATCGCAGCATTGGGCTGAGGCCTTTCATTGTCGTCGGCTCGGCCGGAACGGTAGATATCGGCGCCATCGACGATCTGGCGGCACTGAGCGCGCTGTGCCGCGACGAGGGTATTTGGTTTCACGTCGACGGCGCCTTCGGAGCGCTCGGAGTTCTCTCCCCCATGTTGGCGCCGCGGCTGGCGGGACTTGAGCTCGCGGACTCGATTGCGTTTGACTTTCACAAATGGGGGCAGGTGCCCTACGATGCCGGCTTCCTCATCGTGCGTGACGGCGAGCGTCACCGGGAGACGTTTTCCGCTCCCGCGGCATATCTGCGCCGGGAGAGCAGGGGCCTCGCTGCCGGCTCAGTCTGGCCGTGCGATCTCGGCCCCGATTTGTCGCGCGGCTTCAGGGCGCTCAAGACCTGGTTCACCCTGAAGGCCTACGGTACCGAGAAGCTGGGAGGGGTGATAACCCGAACCTGTGCGCTGGCCGGCTATCTGGAAGCGCGAATCCTGGCCGAGCCGCGGCTGGAACTGCTGGCGCCGGTGCAGCTCAACATCGTCTGCTTTCGCTACCGCGCGGCCGATCCCAACAAGGTGAACCGCGAGATCGTCATGGATATTCAGGAATCGGGCATCGCCGCCCCGTCGACGACGATGCTGGAGGGCCAGCTCGCGATACGCGCCGCCATCGTCAATCATCGCACCGACACCTGCGATCTCGACGCACTGCTGGCCGCGGTCATCAGGTTCGGCGCGGCACGGACTGAAGCTGACGCGGGTTCCGGCCGCGCAAATTTGCGGCAAGAGGCACTCGCGTCGCCTGTGGCCGGATAGCCATCGTTTTGTTGCATTTCCGGGCGTCGATGCCCGGATAGTCGGCAGCGATTCGTTCCGTTCCGTGCTAGGGTGTCATCGGTGAATCGGGGTGCCGCAATATCAATCGCTCGTAAGTCGAGCGCAAGGAGGTAACTGCGATGGCGCTGAAGGTTGAACTGAAACCCTTCGAGCGAATCATCATCGGTCAAAGCGTTGTCACCAACTCCGATTCGCGGGCGCGGTTCCTCATCGACGGGAAAGCACCGATCCTGCGGGAGAAGGACATCCTGACCGCGGAGACCGCCAACACGCCGGTAAAGCGGCTCTATCTCTGCATCCAGATGATGTACCTCGAGGACGACATCCCGAAATACCAGGACCTGTACATGGATTTCGTCAAGGATCTGATCGAGGCGGTGCCGCGCTTCAGGCCGTCGATCGAGACCGCAAGCAAGCTGATATTGAGCGGATCGCTCTATAATTCGCTGAAGGAAATCCAGAAGCTTATCGACCAGGAAGCCGAATTGCTTGCGCAATGAATTCGGCCGCCGCTCATGCCCGGGCATGCGCGGCGAACGTCATCATCCTCACGGCAAATGAAAGCGTTCGCCGGCGTCAAGCCTTGCGATCGGTCGCGAGCATGCGCGTCGGGGCGTCCTTCGCGAGCTCCAGGCTCCGGAAATAGGCGCGGCGCCGCAGTACGGCTTCTTCAGGGAATTGCTTGATCACTTGGGCTGTGCGGGTGTCGACCACCTGGAAGACGATCGAGGCGGCGTCGCGGTCGATCGTCACCTGGTTCGACATCGAGCGGGACACGACGTTGGAATCGTAGCGCACGGCTCCGCCCGCGTCGGCTGCCGTGACAGTCGAGGTGGGGGGCAGCTCAGTCTTGACTGCCTGCTTCGCCGCTTCGCGGATCGGTTGGACGATCGGCGCGGCGACCGGTGCTCCCGCCGGCTTTATGCTGAAATCCGCACTCATGGCAGCCCTCCTGGTGCCCGCCTCGAGTCAAATCCCAACCCTTCCCGAACCGCAATATGCCAATCCAACTCTCAACATGCGGTTAGAAAACGCGGTGAATCCCGCGCTGCCTCGCACGCGGGATATTGATTCAAATTGTAGGGATCGCTCGCGGGGCCGCGTCGGCCCGCGAATTTACAGCGATCGGCTGACCGCGAGCGGCGCGACGTGACGCGGTCCGGGCGCGGCACGCTGGCCGGCGGCCGTGTAGGTGTTCGGCATGTTGCGGCGTTGCACCTCGGCATTGACGCCGCGGAGGATGCCCTCCGATACCGCATGCGCGGTGGCGAGCACCGTCAGATTGATCTGAAGCATGGCACGAAACGTCTCGTGGTGCCGCTGCAGCGATGCCAGCAGATCGGGCGCCACCTGCGCCAGATGGGTCTGCGCGGCCTTCAAGGTCTCGACCGCGGTGACATAGCGGCCGGTCAGTGCGGTTTTTTGCGGCTCCAGGTCCATTCCTTCGCGCACCTTGCCGGCGCGCACCAGCGCGGTCTCCTGCTCGACAAGGGCGAGCAGCTTGCTCATGACATCCAGCAATTCCTCCGCGAGCTTGCGCGCGTCGGCCGGCGTCGTGATCGCCGGCCGGGGCGCGGGCGGCTGCTTGGCTTGCGGTTGCTGGTTCATGCGATTTGTCCTTCGATCAGCCGCGCTTCGCCTGCTGCAGGATCAGCGTGCGGAACACCTCGTTGGAGATTCCGACGCCGCCGGCCTTGGCGAAGGACTTCGAGTATTCGTCCGTCAGCATCGAGCGCCAGACGCCGGTGCCGGGCGTGTCGCCGAACGGGCCTTCGCCCTTGATGCCGCTGGTCATCTGCGAAAACATCGAGTTGAGGAATATCGCCTCGAAGTCCTGCGCCTGGCCGCGGATCTTCTTCTGTGTGGCCGCCGGCACCTTGGCGAGCGCTTCGGTGAGCTGCGGATCGGCGCGCTTGACGGTGAGCGGCCGCGCGTAGGTGGTGATCGAGCTGATGACGCCGCTCTCCATCACATCACCTCGATGTCGGCCTGGATCGCGCCGGCGGCCTTGATCGCCTGCAGGATGCTGATCATGTCGCGCGGGCCGATGCCGAGCCCGTTGAGCCCGTCGACGAGCTGTTGCAGCGAGACGCCGTCCTTGACGACCGCGAGCTTCTTGCCGTCCTCGACGACATTGACGTCGGTACGTGGCGTCACCACGGTCCGGCCGCGCGCGAATGCGTTGGGCTGGCTGACCTGGCGGCTTTCGGAGATCGTGACGGTGAGATTGCCCTGCGCGACCGCCACCGTGGAGACGCGCACGTCGCGGCCCATCACGATGATGCCGGAGCGTTCGTCGATGACGATCCGGGCCGCCAGATCCGGGTCGACCTGGAGCTGCTCGATCTCGGTGAGGAAGGCGACGACATTGCCCTTGAATTCCGCGGGGATCGACAACTGCACGGTGGCGG
>JAKFVP010000282.1 GCA_021732175.1 Bradyrhizobium sp. | reverse complement strand
GCGGCCTGCCCGTGGCGCTCCAGCATCTGGCGGGCGACGGTATGGATCTGGTTCTCGGACATCATGGCGACTGCTCCCTTGGCCAGGGTGTGCCTTTCCAAAACCGTCAAAGCGGCGAGGCGTTCCGCCGATCCGTTGAACCTTAGCGTGAGCCGGCTCGTCCTATGGCAAGTTCCTGCAGATCCCGAGCCCGCCCATGACCGCCACGCCTGCCCGCCTCCGCTGCCTTGCGCTGGGGTTTGCCTGCCTGATCGCGACCTCCGCGCCTGCCCTCGCCGCGCCCGAGGCGAAACCGGTCGCCGGCCAGCAGGTGCGCTTCCCGCAAGGCATCTGGGCCGGGGTGCCGCAAGCCGGCCCCGACGGAAAGGTAAGGCAATGCGTGCTGGTGGCGCCGCGCCCGCGCGCCGGCAAGGACGGCCCGGTCAACACCCGCTTTGCCATCAATATCAGCCGCGGGTCCGGCTTCGTGTTCGTGATACACGACGACAGCATCCCCTCCGAACAGGTGCTGGACGACCAGGCCGAAGTAATCCTCGGCGAGCGTAACTTTCCGGCCGTGGGTTTTCAGGTGGCCGGCACCGCCTTCACCTTCCATCCGGGCGAAGCCGCCACTGCACTCGAGGCGCTCGGCAAGGCCAGGCAGGTACGGCTGCGCTCCGATGGCGCCGGCCTCGATTCCGGCCCGATCGACATCAACCTGCCGCAGGAAGCGCTGAACTGGCTGAAAGCCTGCGGCAAGACGTTCGACATCGCCATCGACAAGGTCACCGATCCCGATGCGCCGCCAATGCCCGCGCCGCGGCCGCGTTCGTCGAAGATTCAGGTTTCGGCGCCGACCAAGGCCGGTCCGCCCGGCATCGAGGACAAGCAGAAGATTGACGGCTGGGATGCCTCGGAGCTGCGCAACAACGAGGGCCAGATCATCGTCTGCTTCATCCGCCGCCACTATTACACGGGCTCCGAGCCCGGCTCGCGGCACCTTGCGACCTTCCTGATGGTGAGCCGCCGCAAGGGGCTGACCATGATGCTCAAGGACTCCAACCTGCACCTGCCCGAAAACGCGCCCGTCCAAGCTACACTCAAATTCGGCGAAACCCCGTTCACCGCCTTCACCGCGCAAGCTCAAGGCTCCGACGAGATCGGCATCTTCCCGGAGCACGGCCTCGTGCTGGCGAAGGCGCTGGAGAACGGCACCCGGGCACTCATGAAATCGCCCGTCGCGGACAATTTCGAATTCCCGGTGCAGGCCAGCGTCATTCCCTGGATGCGCGCCTGCGCACGCCGCAACGGCATCGCGATCGAGCCGATAGGGCAATAATCACTCCGCCATGGCCGGGCTTGTCCCGGCCATCCACGCTCTTGGGCCGACAAAAAGCAAGACGTGGATGCCCGGCACAAGGCCACGGCATAACGAAGAAGAGATCAGGCGCGCTCAGCGCTCAGGCGACGTCGGCGCGCTTCTCCTGAGCGTCGGCCGCGAGCGCATCGAGATCGACAAGACGCGGATCGTCAGCGGCAACCTCGGCCTGGGCTGCGCCATTGCCATGCACATGCATCAGTGTCTGCACGCGCCGCGCGTTCATGTGGTCGACATGCTGATGCCCTAGCGCGACGGTCAGCAGATATTTCGGCAGGCGAACCGGCGCGAACGCCGGCACGCGCTTGAGCTCCGCGCCCTCGCGCCATTGCAGCGGGTTGAGCGTGTAGATCAGTTGCCGCTGGATATCCGGCAGCGCCGGCTGCTCCGGCTCGGCGTCAGCACTTTGCCCGGCATTGGCGTTGCCGCTGCGGGTGGAGACCGCGGCCGAGCGCAGTTCCCAACAAATCAGCTCCACCGCCGACAGCACCTCGCGGCGCACGGCATCGATGCTCGCGGAAAACCGCGCTGCCTGCGGCACGGACGGCGTGTTCTTGCCGACGGCGGCAAGGAGGCCAGCAGCCCCCGCATCGAAGCCCGGCGCCGCCCTTTCGATCGCCGCCGCCATCGCCTCGATCGCATCGGCAATGCCGTCGCGCTCGCGCTGGGCTTTGGCTTCGCTGAGCGCGCGCTCGGCGGAGCCGAGTTGTTCGTCGAAATCGGCAAGCTCGGAGCGCAACGTCTTGGCCCGCTCCTCGACGGTGCGAAGCTCCGCCTCGGCGCGGGCAAGCTTGGCGTCGGCGGCACCTGCCACCGCGAGCCGCTCGGCCGCCTTGCGCTTGTCGGAAGCGATAGCGTCGGCCGCCCGCGATTTGGCCGCGAGCTTCAGCCGCGCCGTCTGCTTTTCCCGCAAGGCATTCTCGAAGCGCTCGACCGGGCTCAGCTCACGCCGAAAGAATGACATTTCACCCCCCGCGATATCCTCGAAATACCTGCCGAATCAGCCGGCCACTGCAATTGGCTCAAGTTTACTGGAAACTTCGCTCAGATTGCGGCCCGATGCTCCAAACCGCTGTGGAAGCGGTCGATTCCAGGGCCAGGTACTCCGGATACCCCTGCCGGGGTCGCGGCTTCGTGAGCGGTGTTTCGTCGCCCCACCCCGGGACGAAACAAAGGGCACCCGGCGACGAAACCATTTTCCTCTTGCCAGAAAGACTTCCTGAAACCTTTGCCCCCTAGTCTCACCTCGAGTGATCAAACAGTGGGGTTCGATCATGCAAACGTTTCTCACCATGCTGTACCGCACGTACCTCGTCATGCGGCTGCTTGAGATTCGCCGCAACCGGATCGCCACCTGAAGCCGCAGGGAGCCTTCAGCGGCAATGCTGAAGGAAAATGACAATGCTCGAAGTTGACCACTATCGCTTTCAAGCCGACCGCGCCCGCTGCATGGCCGACCGCGTCACGGATGCGCTGGTAAAGGAAAAGCTGCTGGAGATGGCGTCCGAATTCGGCCGCTACGCCGCGCTGATCGAAGCCAAGGGGCGTGAGAAAATGGTGCAGACCGCCACCGCCTAAATTCCGGGTTCCCCGGCCCCAGACTCTCCATCTCGTTGCCTTGCTTCCGTCAAACCCTGCTGGACACGTGCCAGTGGGCGGGATGGACGACAAGCATGGGGATTCTGGATGCCTTCCACGCTGCGAAGAATTGACGACGAGCCGCACGCCGCGCCGATCGCGCCGGACATCGTTCCAGCCGACTGGGCCGATTGCGTGCCGCAGCCTGCGAACGACGCCACCAGCCGCGAGAAGCTGTTCGCCGAAATCCGCCAAGCAGCGGAAGCGGCCGCGCCGAAAGTCGACAACACCTTCCGCGCCACCGATGTCAACGCGCTCCCCGTACTGGATTCGTCGTCGCGCGCCTGGATCAAGCGAGCCGGCACAGGATTCATTATCGCGCTGATCGGCGTGGTTGGCGCAGCCGTCTGGCAGCATCACGGCGACACTGCAACGCAGACGCTCGCGGGCCTGGTGCCCGTGCCGGGCGTCGGCACATCTCCGGCGGTGGAGCCGGACGAGCCAACCGCGCCACCCGCACCGCCGGTCCAACCCATGGATGTGACGCAGCCCACTACCCCGTCGGCATCGGGTACGGCAGCCATGCCGCTGGAGGCGGTGCAACAAATCCAGTCGTTGACGCGCGAACTCGCCGCCATGACCCAGCAGGTCGAGCAGCTTAAGGCGCAGATCGAAACGCTCAAGGCAAGCCAGCAAGCCGCCGTCGCGCCCGCCCCGACGGTTGCCCGCGCGCCCGCGTCGAAGCCACCGGCCCACCGGGCAGCGCTTCCGCCGCGGCCGATTCCGATGGCGCCCCCACCGCGAGCGGCCTATCCGCCGGCGTTACAGGCTGCGGCCACGCCGCCGCCTCCCGCCGCAACCGCGCCGCCGCCGCAGGCGACGACGCAGCCCAATGGCGAGCCGATCGTGCGCCCGCCGATGCCGCTGCCGCTATCGGACCGCTACTAGACGTCGAGCGCGGGCGGTTCGAACCAGTTGGTCAGCGACAGCCCGCCGTCGACGGTGAACGCCGCGCCGGTAACATAGCCGGACACCTTGTTGGAGAGTACGGCGAGCGCCATCGGTGCGAGGTCCTGCGCCTGACCGATGCGGCCGAGCGGAATGTGCTTTGACAATGAGGGATCGGCGACAAAGCCGCCGGCCGCGATCGCCCCGGGCACCAGTGCGTTGACGCGGATGTTGTGACGGCCGAGCGTCTTCGCCAGTTCCTTCACCAGCATCGCCATGCCGGCCTTGGTGGTCGAGTAATGCGGCAGGTTGCGCGGGGTGCCGGCATGCAGCGAGGTCAGGAACAGGAACGAACCCGGCGCCTTTGCCGCGATCAGTTTTCGCGACAGCTCGCGCGCCAGATGAAAGCCGGCCTCGAGGTTGACGGCATGCATCTGCCGCCACGTGTCGTCGCTGACTGCCAATGCATGGTCGGCCTCATGCCGCGGCGGCGAAGCCGAATGCACGAAATGCGTGACCTGCCCGAGCGTAGCGTGCGCATGCGCCAGCAGGGCATCGCAGGCGGCACGCTCGGCAAGATCGCCGGTCCACGGCATGGCCAGTTCCGGCCGCGGCGATGATTTCACGGCCTCTGCCACCCGCTCTGCGCTGATATCGGCAAACACCGTGCGCAGGCCTTCGCCCACCAGCGCCTGCGCGATCGCACGGCCGATGCCGTTGCCGGCGCCCGTCACCAGCGCCGCCTCGCGCGCGGGATCGAATGGATCTTGCAGCAGGCTCATGCGTGCTCCCTAGCCAAAAGGCGTATCGACTTGGCCAACAATCACCACAATCTCTTTCCCGAATAAAGCCGGATTCGAAAGAAGGAGCCGCCAATGCCAATGGCAAGACCGACTTTCATCGCGCTGACGGCGTTGGCGCTGGTCGCAACGCCGGCGCTCGCCAAGAACACGAAAGCCCAGAAGGCCGAGGTCGAAAGCCAGGATGCGACGACGACGCCCTGCTTTTCCTATCAGCTTGGCCAGGACGGGAACTGGATGCAGCGCCCCTGTGAGGAGTTCGGCACGCACTCATCCTCACAGCATCGCCCCCCGTCCAAGAACCACGAGCAGGAGACGCACTAGCCCGCCTCAGGCGGCGCGCCTCAGCGCACCGCGGCAGTCGTAATCGTCGGCCAGCGCCCGAAGCGCTGCCGCGCCGTCGCCCTGGAATGACGGTCCGTGCATCAGCGCCAGCGTCCGCGGCGCCAGCTTTGCAAGGCCACGCAGCGTGGCGCCCATTCCCGGGTTGAGGCTGGAATAGTTGAACATGTCCTCGCCCGCGATCGCCGGCCCCACGATGTCACCCTGCGTCAGCGCCGGACCATCGCCGGTCTGGGTGAAGAGATCGCCGCACATCAGCGTTGCCGTCTTCTCCTCGAAGACCACACCGGCGTCCCAGCCATGTGGTGTATGCGGCGTGTCGATATACCGGATGCGCCGGCCCTGCCCGATTTCGATCACTTCTCCGTCGGCAAGCGGGCGCGGGGCCCGATCTGCCATGTCGTTCAGCGACACATTACAGCCGGTATGGCCATGGGCGAGCTGCGCCTGCGGCGCCACCGCGAGCCACTCATTCATCGCGCCGCATTCGTCTGCCTCGAAGTGGCCGAAAGCGATCCAGCGCAGCTGCGACGGCGGAATGATACGGCTCAGCGCCTGCAGATTGGTCGAAAACATCTTGCGATAACCGGTGTGGAACATCAGCGGTTCGTCGCCGAGGATCAGAAACTGGTTGAACGTGAAGCCAGCGGGCGGCGCAATTTCGGGCACGAAGGTCGAAAGACGGTAGATGCCGTCAGCGATCTCGCAAACCTTGGTTTCCATGACTTTTCTCCAGGCAATGGTTTTCCGTGGCCCCGACCGCCACAGCGCGGCGGTGGACTTCAAGCCAATTTCAATATACATAGTTGTGTAGTCAAATCGCGGAATTGGTTCAATATGAGTGCACATCACTGTGCAGTGATAAAATGACGCGGGGCTATACGCTGAGGCGCCGCGCCGAGCAGCAAGCCGAGACCCGGCGACGGATCGCCGAAGCCGCCGTCGAGTTGCATGGCGAGTTGGGCCCGGCCCTGACCACGCTGAGCATGGTGGCCGCGCGCGCCGGCGTACAGCGTCACACGCTCTACGCCCACTTCCCGGACGAGCGTAGCCTGTTCATGGCCTGCTCTGGACTGGCCTTCGAACGCGATCCCCCGCCCGATGCAGCCGGTTGGCGCGCGATTGCCGACCGCACCAAGCGACTGCGCACCGGGCTTGCTGCGCTCTACGCATGGTATGAGCGCAACAGCAGCCTCCTCGGCTGCGTCCGGCGCGATGCGGAATTCCATCCGCTCACCAGGGAGATCAGCGAGCTCCGGTTTGGCCCGATCATGGCGGCCTACAAGGAGGTCCTCGGCGCGAAGCTGACCGCGAGACAGGAAAAAATGCTCCTGCTTGCCCTGAGCTTCTTCACCTGGCGCACGCTGGCGCGCGATGCCGGCCTCAAACCGGCGGCAGCGGCGAAGGCGATGGCTCACGCGATCGAAGGCGCAAGCGAAGCCAAGTCCTCCTAATACGGCGGCTTTTTCCGCGCGCGCTGCGCCTTGGCGGCTTCCACCCACCAGGTGAAGTCGTCGGCAAAGCGCGGGAATGCGCCGGCGAGCGCCTTGCCGCCGTCGCCGATCGGCTTGCCGTCTTCGGCGAGCGTCTGCGAGATCGGCCCCGCCGAGATCGTGGACGACACCACCACCATGCCCATTTCCGAGAGCGTGCCGTGCCACATCATTGCGGCACGCGCACCGGCAAAGCGGCCCGCGGAATAGCTCGCAATCGCCGCCGGACGCCAGAACCATTCCTCCAGAAAATGATCGGTGAGGTTCTTCAGCCCCGGCTGCATGCCCCAATTGTATTCGCCGGTGATGAAGACGAAGCCGTCGGCCTCGACGATCTTGCGCGCGAGCGTTTCCAGCACCGTCGGCGCCTCACCCTTCTTGTGCTCCTTGTACATGCGGTCGAGCATCGGAAGGTTCACTTCCTTGGCGTCGATCAGTTCGACGTCGTCGCCCCGCGCGCGAAATCCTTCGACCACGAAATTCGCAAGGCGAATGCCCAAACGGTCGGAGCGATAAGAACCATACAGAACGAGAATGCGATTGCTCATTGGACTCCACTATTACAATGCCACAATCCCGACACCATCGGGGCTGTGACCGGGACGACACGTCGCGGCTTCGGCGGATTTAATCGCGCTTTCGCACTCTTGTCGCCGCATTCTTCCGGCTTGTTGACAGCCGAGACGGAGGGGATGTCCGATGAAAAAGCAGATCGCGATTGCAGCGCTGGCCTTGACGGTCTCGACAGGCGCAATGGCGGGCGAGCGCGCGACCAGCGCAGCACTCGGTGCGGTGTCCGGCGCCGTGGTGCTCGGTCCGGTAGGCGCCGTCGCAGGCGCCTTCATCGGCTATACCGCGGGCCCTTCGATGGCACGCGCCTGGGGCGTCAACGGCAGCCGCGGCTCGTCCTCGCGTCATCAGCGCCGGACCGCCAGCAATGACGAGCGGTCCTATCGCGAAAGCCAGGCCGCGATGCCTGCACCCGCCCCCGCGGCGGCCCGCCGGCCTGCCGCAAACGCGGGGCCGAAGCCGCCGGCTGTACAGCCGCTGGAGTAAGCTCGCTTAGCGCGACGTGCGGTTCGGATAGACCAGCGAACGGTCGTCGAATTCCTCGACCGGAAGCTTGCTGGTGTCGGTCGCGTGCTGCAGTTCCTGCACGCTCGGCATCATCGCCATTTTCGCGGGCTCGTTGCCCGAGATCGAGTGCGATCGCAATACGGTCGTCGCCGCGAAAAGAGCGACTGCTACAAATGCCAAAGTAATCAGGCGCATCATGGCTAATCTCCGTCGAGTAAAAAAACCCCGCCGTGGTCGCAGCGCCTGATTAGAGCCGCACGCAGATTCGCCCTGTGATCTGTCTTACATCTCGCGTCGATGTGATGGAGGGAACCGCGCCGGCGATTCAGCACGCTAACGTTGCAACGACGACAACTTCACAGCAACTTCGCGCGCACAAATAGCGTGCGTAGCGCGTTCGTCGCCTGCACGGTCAGCATCGCATTGTCGGCCGCACGCTGCAGCGACAGCAATGCGTCGTCATGCAGCGCGCGGAATTCCATCCACTCGATGGCACTCAGGCTTGTGATGAAGCGGAAAGCCTGCCCGACCGTGCCGATCGACACCGGCTGGCCATTGACCCTGATGCGGAACGTGGTTCGCAGCGGCGTCTCCGACGCAGAGACATCTTTCAGCAGAGCCGGATCGTTCGAGCTCATGATGGCGCGGGCGCCCGGCGCGACGCGCTGATGGAGTCCGTGAGATTGGGCAGGACGACGAGCCGCGTGACTTCGCCGTCGAGATAGGCTTTCAGGAAGCGCTCGTAATTCCTGATCGATACGCAGCCGTTGGACGCGCCCTCGGGCCCAAGCAGATAGTTGTGCACCAGCAACCCGGTGCGGCCGAGCGTGGACTCGCTGTCGACGGGGGTCATGCGAAGCGCACGCACGCCATGGAACAGCTTTTCGCGCGGCTTGAGCTCGTAGGTGCCCGGCGGAGTGACGCCGACCATGCGCTCGCCCATGCTGTCGATCTTGTCCATGCGGTTGCCGAGGCCCGAATGCGCCTCGAGCTTGACGCCGTTGGGCAGGTAAACCACCTGGGCGGAGATATCGTAGACGGCGGTGAAGCTGTCGTAGCCGAGCGCGCCGAGATCGGGACCGCTGCGGAAGATGCCGTCGCCCGAGGTGAGCGAGGCCAGCGTGATGCCGCCGGGGAAGAAATCGGAGACCTTCTGCAACAGCGAGCGCTGATCGCCCTGCGCGCCGTCGCCCGAAATCGCCGCACGATTGGCGGCCTCGAGCCTGGCGTCGGAAGGCCGCGCGCGCGGCAACGGCACTGCGGCTGTCAGGGCTGGCGGCGGGACCGGCTCTTCAGTAGCAGCAACCGCGCCAGCGCCACTCCAATCCTGCGATTGCATCATCTGGCGGGCGAGTTGCTCCCGCGCCTGCATCACGCGGAAGTCCACGACCGAATTTGCCGAGCGATCCAGCGACTGCGTCGAGAATTGGCGGGCCTGCGATTGCGGCGAAGGCGGGGGCAAAAAGCGTTCGTCAAAATTGGGCGCGCGCGACGGGGAAGCATTGGCCGAGACCAGCGAGGTCTCGCCGGGGTCGGCAATCCAGGCGGCAATCGCCGCACTGACGCCGAATGCGGCCACGACCAGCGCCACCGTCCGCGAAGGCGATGCGCGCCGTTGCGGCCAAGGCCGGTCGGCCCTCATCCTGACTTGACCCATGTGGTCCCCAAGATCCCACTCCCCCGAGAGCGCCCATTCCGCGAGGGATTCGTGGAATTTACCGGGCAGTATTTATGCGAGACTGCGGCAGTTTCGAGACGGGCGGAGCAAGCTTCTTCGGCGCCAAGATTTGGCCGACAACGGTCGCCCGTCACCTCCGCCGAGGCCGTTCCAGAGGCGGAACTGATCCCCAAATCGCGCGTTATTCGGTCCGGAGGCCGAGTATCCGGACATGGCGCCCTCCAGTGTTCAGGCCCCATGTCCCCCTGCATCACCGGACGGCCGCCGTGCACTCCCCCGAAAAGCCTTCGAATTCCGCCGAAATCGATCGAATCCTGAAGCTTGAGCTGGAAATTGCACGGCTGAAGGCCCAAGTCGCCGCCGGTGCCACGCAGCGCCGCGAGGCCGAAAGCGCGCTGGCCGACAGCGAGGAGCGCTACCGCACCCTGTTTAATTCCATCGACGAGGGCTTTTGCATCATCGAGTTCATCGACGGACCGCATGGCCCCCTGTCCGACTACGTCCACATCGAGGCCAATCCGGCCTATGAGCAGCACGCCGGCATTCCCAACGTCGTCGGCAAGAGATTGCGCGAAATCGTGCAGGAGGAGGCCGACGGCTGGGCCGAGCTCTATGGCGGCGTGCTCCGCACCGGCCAGCCGATCCGGTTCGAGCGCGAACTGGTGGCGACCGGCCGCCATCTCGAACTTGCCGCCTTCCGCGTCGAGCCCGCCAGCCGCCGCCAGGTCGCGGTACTGTTTCAGGACATCACCGCCCGCAAGCGCGCCGAGGAGGCGCTGCAGCATCTCAACGAGACGCTGGAAGCCCGCGTCGCGAAAGCCATCGCCGAGCGCAAGCACGCCGAGGACGCGCTGCGCCAGTCGCAGAAGATGGAGGCGGTCGGACAGCTCACCGGCGGCATTGCGCATGATTTCAACAATCTGCTCACTGGCATCATGGGCGCGCTGGAGCTGATGCAGGCAAAGCTCAAGCAGGGACGGCTGAGCGAGATCGACCGCTACGTCGCCGCCGCCCAAGGCGCGGCGAAGCGGGCGGCCTCCCTCACCCACCGCCTTCTCGCCTTCTCACGCCGGCAGACGCTCGATCCCAAGCCGACCGACGTGAATCGTCTTGTCATCGGCATGGAGGAACTGATCCGCAGGACTGTCGGTCCGCAGATCGCGCTGGAGGTCGTCACGGCGCCCGGCCTGTGGACTGCGCTGATCGACGCCTCGCAGCTCGAAAGCGCGCTGCTCAATCTCTGCATCAACGCACGCGACGCCATGCCCGACGGCGGGCGCATCACCGTCGAGACCGCAAACAAATGGCTTGACGAACGCGGCGCGCGCGAACGCGACCTGCCACCGGGTCAGTATCTGTCGCTCTGCGTCACCGACACCGGCGTCGGCATGACACCGGACGTGATCGCCCGCGCATTCGATCCGTTCTTCACGACCAAGCCGATCGGCCAGGGCACCGGGCTTGGGCTGTCGATGGTGTACGGCTTCGCGCGGCAGTCCGGCGGCCAGGTTCGGATCTATTCCGAGGTCGGCCAAGGCACCACGATGTGCCTCTATTTCCCGCGCCATTTTGGCGACGCCGCCGAGAACACAGCGGATATCGATTCTGCGCGTGCAGCGCGGGCGCAGGCCGGTAAGACCGTGCTGATCATCGACGACGAGCCGACGGTGCGGATGCTGGTCATTGACGTCCTCGAAGATCTCGGTTTCACCGTCCTGGAAGCCGGCGACGCCGCGGCGGGCCTTCGCATCCTGCAGTCGACCACGCCGGTCGATCTTCTCGTCTCCGACGTCGGCCTGCCCGGTGGCATGAATGGAAGGCAGCTCGCCGACGCCGCCCGGACGATTCGGCCGGACCTGAAGGTGTTGTTCATCACCGGCTATGCGGAGAACGCCATCATCGGCAACAGCCAGCTCGGCCCGGGCATGCGGGTGCTGACAAAACCCTTTGTGGTCGAGACATTTGCCTCGCGCGTCCTCGAAATGATCGAGGAGAACAAGTGAGGGCCGTCACATAGTCATCTGCCGTTCATGCGAGGGCGGCCATCATGACCATGGGCCGGCTTGAGCAACCCGGCACTCTGGATGTTCAACGCGCTGTTGCTCGACCCAAGGGAGACACCCCAATGAAGCGGATTCTCGTTGCCACGGTCCTTGCCACCTTCGCCCTCAGTTCGGCTGCGATGGCGCAGACCTGCGAGGTCAAGGCAGTCGGCAAGGACGGCAAGGCACTGGCGGGCGCTGCGAAAACCTCGTTCGTCAAGAAGTGCAAGGAGGAGACTTGCGAAGCCAAGGCCGTCAGCGCCGACGGCAAGAAGCTGTCCGGCGCCGCCAAGACCTCCTTCATGAAGAAGTGCGAGGAAGGCGCGTAAATCACTCGCGCTTGAAGCGATAATCGAAGCGGTCGCCGTCGGCCTTCAGCAGGCCGACGGTGGGCCGCGGAAAATGCACGGGCAGGATCAGCGTGTCGGTATCGGCGACTTCCGCGAAGAATTTCCGCCGTGACACCGCCGATTGTTTGGGGTCCCAGTCAGGCCGCGCCGACCAGTCCGGCTCGCGGCACTGGATGACGTGGTGCATCAGATCGCCCGCCACCACGGCGCGCTGCCCCTTCGAGAAAATATTCACGCAGCAATGGCAGGGTGAATGGCCCGGCGTCGGCGTCAGCGTGATGAGGTCGTCGAGCGCGTAGTCGTCGTCGACCAGCAGCGCCTGCCCCGCCTCGACGATCGGCCGGCAATTGTCCGAGAAGACCTTGCCGGGCGGGTTCTTTCCTTCCGCATACGCTTGTTCCCACGCCGCATATTCGCGTTTGTGGAAGACGTATTTTGCATTCGGAAAGGTCGGCACCCAGCGCCCGTCGCGCAAGGTCGTATTCCAGCCGGTGTGGTCGATGTGCAGGTGCGTGCAGAAGACGTAGTCGATCTGCTCGAAGCTGACGCCGAGCGCGAACAGCTCGTTGCGCCAGCGCTCCTTGCCCGGGAAATCGAACGGTGGCGGATGATCCTTGTTCTCGCCGGTGCAAGTATCGACCAAAATGGTGTGGTGCGGCGTGCGAACCACGAAGGTCTGGTACGTGATCACCATCAGGCCGGAAGCCGCGTCGAACACCTCCGGCTCCATGGTCTTCAGGTGATGCTTGAAGACGGCGTCGTCATAGGTCGGGAAGAAATCCTGCGGCCGCCGCCACGGCCCTTCCCGCTCGATGACGGCATCGATGGTGACGTCGCCGATCCTGATCTGTTGCATGGCGTTTCACTCCCTCGGGCGAATTGACCTTCGCCTCCAATTATCTGATGCGAAAACGTAGTACGTTGCGCGTAGCGAGTCATGTTGCTTATTCACAGTCGCCAGATGATGAGTTCGGCCTATGTGCTGCTTACCAATCATGTCATCGGGATTTTGACGGCGGCCTGTCGCCTGCGCAGAGGCGCACAAAAACCTCTTCCGCGATTATTGCAGCGACTCGCTCTTGCTGCGATTCAGGCAAGATATTCGCGTGAACCAACGTCCAGGCGGCGATGCTCGCTACTCGGTTACTCCATTCCTCGTCAATCCGTGCTGCTTCCATTGTCTGCCTCAAAGGCCGATATTGTTGCGCCTAGCGATTGAACGCCTAGCTCCGCAAGCCCGGCGCTTCCTGCCCGGTGCGCGCGACATATTCGGTGTAGCCGCCGCCATATTGATGAGGGCCTTCCGGCGTCAGTTCCAGCACGCGGTTGGAGAGCGCTGCGAGGAAATGCCGGTCGTGCGAGACGAACAGCATGGTGCCCTCGAACTCCGCGAGCGCGTTGATCAGCATCTCCTTGGTCGCCATGTCCAGATGGTTGGTCGGCTCGTCCAGCACCAGGAAATTCGGGGGATCGTAGAGCATCTTCGCCATCACGAGGCGCGCCTTCTCGCCGCCCGACAGCACCCGGCACTTCTTTTCGACGTCGTCGCCGGAGAAGCCGAAGCAGCCGGCAAGCGCCCGCAAGGAGCCCTGGCCTGCCTGCGGGAATGAATCCTCCAGCGACTGGAACACGGTGCGTTCACCGTCGAGCAGGTCCATCGAATGCTGCGCGAAGTAGCCCATCTTGACGCTGCCGCCGATCGCCACCGTACCCACATCCGGTTCGGTCGACCCGGCGACGAGCTTCAGCAGCGTCGACTTGCCGGCGCCGTTGACGCCCATCACGCACCAGCGCTCCCTGCGGCGGATCATGAAATCGAGCCCGGCATAGATGCGCAGGCTGCCATAGCCCTTGTGCACGTTCTTCAGGCTGGCGACGTCTTCGCCCGAGCGCGGCGCCGGCTGGAATTCGAATTCGACGGTCTGGCGCCGCCGCGGCGGCTCGACGCGCTCGATCTTCTCCAGCTTCTTGACCCGGCTCTGCACCTGGGCAGCATGTGAGGCGCGCGCCTTGAAGCGCTCGATGAACTTGATCTCTTTCGCCAACATGGCCTGCTGACGCTCGAACTGCGCCTGCTGCTGCTTGTCGTTCAGCGCCCGCTGCTGCTCGTAGAACTCGTAATTGCCGGAATAGGTGGTGAGCTGCCCGGCATCGATCTCGACGATCTTGCCGGCGATGCGGTTCATGAACTCGCGGTCGTGCGAGGTCATCAGCAAGGCGCCCTCGTATCCCCTGAGGAACTGCTCGAGCCAGATCAGGCTTTCCAGATCGAGGTGGTTGCTCGGCTCGTCCAGCAGCATCACATCGGGCCGCATCAGCAGGATGCGCGCCAGTGCCACGCGCATCTTCCAGCCGCCGGAGAGATTGCCGACATCGCCGTCCATCATCTCCTGACTGAAACCGAGACCCGCCAGCGCCTCGCGCGCCCGGCCCTCCAGCGCATAGCCGTCGAGCTCCTCGAAGCGCGCCTGCACCTCGCCGTAGCGCGCGATGATGTCTTCCATCTCGGCTTCCTGCTCGGGATCGGCCATCGCGGCTTCGAGCTGCTTCAATTCGCTCGCAACAACGCTGACGGGGCCGGCACCGTCCATCACCTCCGCGACCGCGCTGCGGCCGCTCATCTCGCCGACATCCTGGCTGAAATAGCCGATCGAGATGCCGCGATCGGCCGAGACCTGGCCCTCGTCGGGCAGCTCCTCCCCGGCGATCATCCGGAACAGCGTGGTCTTGCCGGCGCCGTTGGGACCGACGAGGCCGATCTTCTCGCCGCGCAGCAGCGCCGCGGAAGCTTCGATGAAGAGGATCTGGTGGCCGACCTGCTTGGAGACGTTATCGAGACGGATCATTTGCCTAACGGGAATTGCGGTTTGGCTGCCTCTTATTCCATGCGGCACGGTATTGGAAGCCCCGGAACCCGCCGGGGATGCGCCTTGCCAATGCAGATTAGCGGACAATACTGACGGCGATATTTCCTGCGGAGATTCCCCGTGCAAACCATATTGCTTTATCTGGCGGCACTCGGCGCCGGCATCAGCGTCGCGGTCCAGCAAGTCCTCAACGGCAGCCTGCGCGTCTCCCTGAATTCGCCGGCATGGGCCGGATTCGCCAGCTATCTCGGCGGCCTCCTGACCATGATCGTCGTCCTCATCGCGATGCGCGAGCAGATGCCGTCATGGAAACTGGTAACGGCAACGCCGTGGTGGGCCTGGAGCGGCGGCATACTGGGCGGCGTCTTCATTCTGCTGGTCATCCTGCTGCTGCCCTCGCTGGGCGCAGCGACGCTGCTTGCGCTGGTGGTCGCGGGACAGATGTCCGCCGCCGTCATGATGGATCATTTTGGCGCGTTCGGCCTCGCGCAGCATTCCGTATCGGTTTCGCGCCTCATTGGCGTTGCGCTGATCATCGCCGGCGTTGTGCTGATGAAGGACTAAGGCGTGTACTCGTAAGCCCGATGTCCTCCTGCGGTGGTGAAGCAGCATGCGAACCGTGGCCAACCTTAAGTCTCCAAAGCGCCTGCTTTAACCAGTAGGATGCATTGACCTGGGCCGGGGAGCGGACATGAGACGGCGGACTTTTTTCGGTGTCGCGTGGGGTGCGGTAACCTGGTCGCTCGCTGCGGCGGCGCAACAGCGCGCCAATAAGAAGCGTCTTGCCATCTTCGTCGCATCAGAGCTGAGCACGGACTGGTACGAGCAGAGCGAAAACAAATACTCTCGAGCCCTGTTCACTGAGCTTCGACGGCTGGGGCGGATCGAGGGACAAAATCTCACGATCGAAAGATTTGGTCGAGAACGAAACCCGTCCAGCTTCGAAGCCCTGGCGACGGAAATCGTTCGAAGCAACCCGGATGTCATTCTCCTCGGCGGGCCTGGCGCGCTCGCCTTCAAAAGACTGACGTCGCGTATTCCGATCGTAACAATAACTGCCGACCCCGTCAGACTGGGGATTGCTGAAAGTCTGGCTCACCCCGGCGGTAATTTCACGGGAGCCAGCATCGACGCCGGTCCATCGATTCATGGAAAACGGATTGCACTGTTGCGCGAGATGTTTCCGGCGCTCGCGAAAATCGGCCTTCTCGCTCTCCGGATTCAATACGGCGGCCTCGCCGCAGGCTCTCCAATCCTCACGGCGGCCGAGGCGGCGGGCCTTCCCACCGCGGTATCCTTGCTGGAGATTGGCGCCAAAGAAAAAGACTGGCGGGAGGCGATCGAGAACCTCTCCCGCGACGGCGCAAATGCGGTCATGGTTGTGGATTCGCCTGAGACTTTTCAAAACAGCTCTTTGATCGCCAAGTTACTTACCGACGCGAATCTTCCGGCGATTTTCGCATTCGCTGAATCCGTTGAGGCCGGGGGGTTGATGGCCTATTCCTTCGACCTGATCGAATTGTATACGCGCGTTGCCAACAACATCGACGCAATTCTCCGCGGAGCAAAGCCTGGCGATATCCCGTTCTACCAAGCCAGCAAATTCAAGTTGTCCATCAACCTCAAGACGGCCAGGCAACTGGGTCTTTCGGTGCCTCCCGCGCTCACGGCAAGTGCCGACGCGGTAGTTGAGTGAAACAAGCGGAGGTCTGGTCGGGAACTGGTCTCCGGAAAAGATCTTGCTCCAACCGAAGCACGTCAGGCGCGGCGCATCAGCCGCAATACTGCCGTCAGTCGCAGGCTGCGCTTGCCGGCGAGCGCGATCGCCTCAAGCTCGGCGCCCGCTTCGTGGCAGGTGCCGGAAAATCCGATGCCGATCTCGTGACCGCCGAACACCGGAATCTCTCCCACGGCCGGCGTGTGCTCCTGATTGAGGATCTCGCCCTTCCAGCGCCCGTCGGCCGAACTGTAGGCGCCGAGATAGTAGAAGAAGGCATCGCCGCCGAGAATGCGGCCGTCCAGCAAAAGCATGACACCAGACAGGCCACCATCGATGCCGTCGAGCGCGCGGATGTGAATGGAGTAGAGCCCGTTGACGATGCCGCCGGGCCCGACTTCTCCCACCGGCGGCAGTGCCTCCTCATCGAGCTTGGTCAGATTCGCCCAGAACAGTGCACCGGGCCGCGGCGCCGCCTCACCCTCGAAACGCAGGCCACCGTCATGCCACTTGCCGCGCACCTTGATCGCGGCGTGGTCGGTGCCCATCAGCGGCTTGTAGTGGGGATCATCATTGTGGCGCTCGGTGATGATCTCGGCAGCGATCTCCTCGCCGTCGCGCCGGTAGGTGCCGAGATGCGCGAAGGCCGAGTTACCGCCCAGCATCCTGCCCTCATGCATGCACATGATGCTGCGGCCGAACGCGTCGCCCACGCCGTACTCAGCCTTGTAAAGTCCGTCCAGCAACGAAAATACCCGCAAGTGCCCTCAGACTCGGGCCCCCGATAGCATCCGAAGGCAATCCGGGACAACAGGCCTTAATGTCGCTTGAAGTACTGTACCTCGCGCTCGTGCTTTTCCGCCGCCGCGCGCGTCCTGAAGGTGCCGAGATTGCGCCGCTTGCCCGTTTTCGCGTTCACCTTGCGCGAATACAACCGATACTTGCCGGATTTCAGCTTGCGGATCATGGCATGCCTCGCGGGCGGCCGGTATCAACAGGGGCACGAGCGCGCAGTTCCACTCGTCCGCCGTCGAACCGAATCTGCCACAGGGTCGACCAACCGGCCATGACAGAGGAAGAGACCGAGATTGCGGACATGATAGCGGATGCGGCACCGCTGCCGCTGCTCGATGCCGCCTATGCGTTGTGGCGGCGGCGCTACCGGCTGGACACGCTGGAGGGACGGCCCACCGCCGAAGAAGTCCGCATCAACCGCACGCTGACGCCGGAGCAGATGGCGGTCAAATATCGCCGGGATCGCGACCACGCCCAGGCTGGCCCTGCCTTCAACCAGGTGAAGCGCGCGCATCCGCGCGCGGACGATGCTGCGATCCGGCAGGCGATCGTCACGGCGGTCAGGTTCGAAGATGCCTGCTTCAAGCATTTCGAAGCGAGCCCGGCGTCGGCCGAGTACTGGCAGCGTTGCGTGCTTGCGGTGGCACGCGCACGAAAGGACTATCCCGGCTTTCTCGAAGAGACGTATCAGCAGGCCGCCAACGACGTCGCCTATTATTACAAATAGCGCGGTCGAAATGCCGGCCACCATCTCACGCCAGCCAGCGTTTCCGCCGCTTGTAGTGCTTGCCGTCGCGGAACGATTTCCGCTTGTCGCCGGCGACGCCAAGGTAGAACTCCTTGACGTCCTCATTCGACGCCAGCGCCCTGGCCTCGCCGTCCATCACCACCCGGCCGTTCTCGAGAATGTAGCCGTGGTTGGCATAGCGCAGCGCCATGGTCGTGTTCTGCTCGGCAAGCAGGAACGACACCCGCTCCTTCTGATTGAGGTCGCGGACGATCTCGAATATCTCCTCGACAATCTGCGGTGCGAGTCCCATCGAAGGCTCGTCGAGCAGGATCATCTTGGGCCGCGACATCAGCGCGCGGCCGATCGCGCACATCTGCTGCTCGCCGCCCGACGTGTAGCCCGCCGTCGAACCGCGCCGCTCCTGCAGGCGCGGGAAATAGGCATAAACACGCTCGAGGTCGGCTGCGATCGCGGCCTTGCCGTCGCGGCGCGTGAACGCACCTGTCATGAGGTTTTCCTCGATGGTCAGATGAGGGAAGCAGCGCCGACCTTCCATGACCTGGATGCAGCCCCGCCGCACGACCTCGTTCGGCGACAGCGATTGCACCTCGGTGCCGTCGAACACGATCGAGCCCTTGGTGACCTCGCCGCGCTCGGCGTGCAGCAGGTTGGAAACCGCCTTCAGTGTGGTGGTCTTGCCGGCGCCGTTGGCGCCGAGCAGCGCAACGATGCCGCCCAGGGGCACGTGCAGCGACACGCCCTTGAGGACCAGAATGACATGGTTGTAGACGACCTCGATGTTGTTGATCGACAGGAACGGCTTCGCCTGTTCTGCGGCCGCAGCAGTGTTCGCGCTTGACACCGGTCGTCTCCGAAAAACCCAGGATACTACTTCGAACGATCCGGGAGGGCCGGCGGCCCTCCCGGCAATTCTTCAAACGGTCAGCTCGCCTTCGAGCAGTCGCGCGGCTCGATCTTCTTGTCGGTCGCGTACTTGGCCGAGACGTCCTTGACGATCGGTTCGGTGACTTCCTGATTGGCGGTATACCAGTCGGAGATCACCTTCCAGCTGCCCTTACCGTCCCACTGCATGACGCGTCCATCGCGGGCACCTTCGTGGTCGGCGCAGGAAATCTTGACCGGCTTCATCATCCCTTCGAAGCCGAGTTCCTTCAGGCGGGCCGCGCTCAGGTCGAGATTCTCGAGGCCCCAGCGGACCTCCTCGCCCTTGAGCGGCTTCTTGCCGTACTTCTCCTGCGCCTTGCGGATCGCCTCGACGCCGAGCATGGCGTTGACGAGGCCGCGGTTGTACAGAACCTCACCGACCTTGGCCGGCTCGGACAGGCCCTTGCCCTTGGCATAGACATGCTTTTCGATGTCGGCATGCACCGGATACTTGCCGGCGCCGTGCTGCAGCATCAGCGCCTTGTAGCCCGCGGCCTGGTCGCCGGCGGGGGTCACGTCGGGCTCGGCACCCGACCACCACACGCCGATCATCTTGTCGCGCGGATAGGCAACGGCGGCGGCTTCCTTGACCGCCGTGCCGTTCATGACGCCCCAGCCCCACAACAGCACGTAGTCGGGCCGGTTCTGGCGGATCGCCAGCCATTGCGACTTCTGCTCGACACCCGGATGGGTGACGGGAATCGGCGTGAACTCGAAGCCGTGCTTCTTCGCCAGCACTTCGAGCGTCGGGATCGGCTCCTTGCCATACGGGCTGTCGTGGTAGACGAGGCTGATCTTCTTGCCTTTCAGCTTGTCGGCTCCACCGAGTTCCTTCGCGATGTGCTGGACGGCGATATCGGCGGCCGACCAGTAGGTGCCGAGCAGCGGGAAGTTGTAGGCGAACACCGCGCCATTCTTTGAATCCGCGCGGCCATAGCCCATCGTGATGATCGGAATCTTGTCGGTCGTGGTCTTCTCGGTGAGCGCGAAGGTGATGCCGGTCGACAGCGGGTTGACAAAAGCCGCGCCAGTCGGGCCCTTGCCTTTCAGGCGCTCGTAGCATTCCACGCCCTTGTCGGTGGCATAGCCGGTCTCGCACTCCTCGACCAGCAGCTTGACACCGTTGATGCCGCCGTCACGCTCGTTGATCATCATGTAGTAGTCGTGCATCCCGTTGGCGAACGGCACGCCGTTCACGGCATAGGCGCCTGTCCGGTAGGACAGCATCGGGATGAACTGCTCGTTCTGTGCCGAAGCAGGCGTCACAGACGCCACTCCGGAAACGACGGCAGCCGCAAACAAAAGTCTCCTGTTCAACATCGCGACTTCCTCCTCCTTCGGCCCGGCTTTGTGGCCGTGGCATTTCACTCTGCGGACTTGAACAATTCATCTTAGGCCAAAGGCCGCCGCTCCGCGTTGCGACCTTCCGCCCTACTCCTCTGGCTCAATATGGGAAGGGCCAGAGCCTGAGCTTCTCCTTGGCAAGCGAAATCAGCCGCGCAAACCCGTGCGGCTCCTTGATAAGGAGATAGCAGATCAGCGAACCGAAGATGATGAACTCGAGGTGAGTGATCGTCTCGGTCGAAAGCGGCACGCCGAGTTCGCTCGGTACCAGATTGAGCATGATCGGCAGGATCAGGATGAATGCCGCGCCGACGAACGGCCCGAGGATCGAACCGAGCCCGCCGATGATGACCATGAACAGCAGCTGCAGCGAACGGTTGATGTCGAATGCCAGGGGCTCCCACGAACCGAGGTAGACGAACGCCCACAACGCACCCGAGACACCAATGATGAAGGACGAGACCGCGAACGCGGTCAGCTTTGCATAGAGCGGCCGGATACCCATCAGCTCGGCGGCGATGTCCATGTCGCGGATTGCCATCCACTGCCGACCGATGTTGCCGCGCACGAGGTTCTTCGCCATCAGCGCAAACAACGTCACGAAGATGAGGCATAGGAGGTAGCGCTCGATCGGCGTATCGACCACCCAGCCGATGAAATTCAGCTCCGGCGCATTCACCGACCACGACGGCGCGTAGTTGG
>JAKFVP010000281.1 GCA_021732175.1 Bradyrhizobium sp. | reverse complement strand
GAGTCACCTTCCTGCCTGGCATCAAGCATGGCATTTGCCATCGCGCCACCTCCACAGATCAGCTAATGCCAAGCTGTATCGCAGGTGAACCTCGCGATGGCGAGGTGGGGGCCTCATGCCGGTTACGAATGAAAGGCGTTCAAGCGATTTCTCGCTTATTATGACCGCCAGCAGCGATGCTTATCGGCCACGCGTGCTACCAGCCATAAAACGGCCCGCAGCGATCTGGCAAAGGATCAGTTGAATTTCACAGACCTTTTCTACGCCTCGCGACGGGAGCCACCGCCTTCGGATACCCTGTACGCTTTTTCGCCGAGGCGAGCGCAAGTCGACCAACCGTGATGGAGAGCGATTGATCCCGCCTTCTGCTCTCAAGGCCCCCTTGAGATAACAAGCGAACCCAGCTCCCGCATCGGTAGGCGTGCGCGTTCGTCGATCATGGAAGAGCGTCATGGGACGTCCCATTTGGCAGAACGAAGCCGGTCATCCCATTTCAAGCTCGACGTCGCAAATACGTTGTATCCAACCCACGAATGCGTCTTGATGCGGTCCAACTGGTCGATTCCATCCAACCGAACGAACGTTCCTCCAACGGAATCAAACGCGTACCATCACCTCAAGAAGGCATCGTGAAACGCTGTGGGCGCGATCCGACCCGTGCTCTTCGCAAATAAACAGGGTATCGCATGTCGAGAGAGTACGGCCGGCCTTCAGGGTCTCAATTTCCACCCCCTCGACGTCCAGCTTGACGACGACCGGAATCGATGTGTCGATCAAACCCTGCTCGGCGAGCATGTCGAGCGTGATCTGCTCGACGGCATCGGGTTCACGGCGCTCCAGCGGGACGGTTTCGAACTTCTCATGCCTGTGACCGACAACGCGGGCAAACCCGCGTCCTCCGCCGATCGCGGCGTTCATGCGGCGAAAGCGGTGTCCGTTCAATTTTGCGTTTTCGGTCAGGCGCAGTGCGTTCGATTGAGATGCTTCGATCGCGAGCGTCGGCTGCATGCCGAAAGGCGCGCTGGACGTGAGAACTGACCAGTAGCCAAAGTTGGCGCCGCAGTCGACGAAGAAGTACTGGTCCGCCGCGAGGCTACGGAGCAGATTTCAATCTCCACCTCGTAATGGTGGCTTCGATTAAGAAGTCTGCTCCAATAGCCGTCGCAAAACAGTATCGCGAAAGCCGCATCGTCGTTCAGGCGAACGATGATATCGCGCTTCGGGGTGATCGACCCGAGAACCTGGCAACCAAGCCGATAGCCGCGATGTCCAAACGGTTGCGTGATGACCGAGCCAGCCTGCAACGCAGTGAGTACGACGCGCTCGAAGGCGCTGGCGCCATCGAGACGTCCAGTCGAGCGATCGAAGATCAGCGTCTCTCCAGCAACCGAAGCTTCGATTCGAAGCAAACGAGCCTCCCTCGGAAATGCGAACGGCGCCGCCGCCTCAGGCAGCGGCGCCGTCCTCCGGCTATTTTGCCTTCTGTATCTTGGTGATGGTGATGCCGGCGGAAGCCCGCTCGGCTTCGAACTGCACCTTGTCGCCGACCTTCACTTGCTTGAGCATCGACGGATCCTGAACGCGAAACACCATCGTCATCCCGTCCTCATCCATGTCGAGGCTCTTGATTGGTCCATGCTTCAGGGTGATCTTGCTTGCCGCCTCGTCGATCTTCTTGACTTCGCCGTTCACCATCGCGTTCTGGGCAAAGGCGGCTGCGCTCGCCGCGAGAAACGCCATGGTGGATAC
Organism: Bradyrhizobium sp.; assembly: GCA_021732175.1. Taxonomy (GTDB): domain Bacteria; phylum Pseudomonadota; class Alphaproteobacteria; order Rhizobiales; family Xanthobacteraceae; genus Bradyrhizobium. Next base: position 19,296 of record JAKFVP010000281.1, on the reverse strand, counting down.
GATTTTCAGCATCTTCATCTGATTTCCTTTCATGTGGTCCCTGGTTCGGAATTTCCAGGTAACGATCACTTCACCACCACGGTTCCGATCATTCCCGCTTCCCGATGTCCGGGAATCAGGCAAGAATATTCGAACTCGCCGGGCTTGGTGAACTTCCAGACAATCTCGTCGGCTTTCTTGGGCGCCAGCCGCTTGCCGTTCGGGTCGTCATGCTCCATGTCGGGGTTTTTCTTCATGGCCTCTGCGTGCTTGAGATTTTCCGCGGTCGTGGCGAGGATAAACTCGTGGTCAAGCTCCCCGTTGTTGCGAAGCACGAACTTGACCTGCTCACCCTTTTTCACCTCAATCTTCGCCGGCATGAACATCATCTTGCCGTCCATTTCGCCCATCGTGACCTGCACGATCCGGGCCGGCTTTTTCGGGTTTCCGGGTTCGCCTGCAGAAAAAGATTCGTCGTGATGGTGGTGACCGGGAGGGCCTTCGCCGGCCCAGCTTGGGCCTATCAGCAACGCAGCTCCCATGAGTGCCATCAAGGTGTGTCGTCCAATACGCATATCTTTCTCCTGTTGAACTTGTCTTCCTCGCAGCGTTCCTACATGGGCATCTTCATGCCCTTCATTTGCTTTGGCTTTGCGCCCTTCGTATCCTTCGGCGGCGCTTCTGACTTCTTCTGACCGTCCTCGCGTGCCGGCTCCGATGCGGGCATATCGACCTCGTAAGCGACCGTCCCCTTCGGAAACTTGTAAGGCCCAGGATCACGGTAATCGTCGCGCGCCATGCCCTCGCGAATCTTCATGACCATGAACATGCCGCCCATTTCGATCGGGCCGAACTGCCCGGAACCGCTCATCATCGGTAGCGTGTTGTCCGGCAAGGGCATCTCCATTTCACCCATTGCCATGCCGGTCGAACCCATCACCATCGAGTCCGGCGCCAATCGCTTCACCGCCTTGGCGATGTCGCTCTTCGAGACGCCGATCAGCGTCCTGAGATCATGACCCATCGCATTCATCGTGTGATGCGACTTGTGGCAGTGGAACGCCCAGTCGCCGGGATTATCGGCAATCACCTCAAAGGCACGGATCGCACCAACCGGGACGTCGATCGTTGTTTCCGGCCATTGCGCAGTTTCCGGCACCCAGCCACCATCCGTTCCGCTGACCGAGAAACTATGGCCGTGAAGATGGATTGGGTGGTTGGTCATTGTGAGATTGCCGATTCGCACGCGCACCCTGTCGCCCAACCGCACAGGTAATGGATCGATGCCGGGGAAAACGCGCGCGTTCCAGGACCACATGTTGAAATTGGTCATCTCCGTGACCTTCGGCAGATAGGTGCCGGGATCCATGTCGTAGCTGCTCATTACGAACACAAAGTCTCGGTCGACGGGACGGAAGCTGCGATCCTTGGGGTGGACAACAAACATTCCCATCATGCCCATCGCCATCTGGACCATTTCGTCCGCGTGCGGGTGATACATGAAGGTACCGCTGTGCTTGAGCTCGAATTCGTAGACAAAGGTCTTGCCCGGGTTGATGTGCGGCTGCGTCAGGCCGCCGACACCATCCATGCCGCTCGGCAGGATCATTCCGTGCCAATGCACAGTCGTGTATTCGGGAAGCTTGTTGGTGACGAAAATGCGCACCTTGTCGCCTTCGACGGCCTCGATCGTCGGCCCCGGCGACTGACCGTTATAGCCCCACAGGTGGGCCTTCATACCCTCGGCGAATTCACGCACGACGGGTTCGGCGACCAGATGGAATTCCTTCCAGTCGCCGTTCATCCGCCACGGCAAGGTCCAGCCGTTCAATGTGACCACCGGCCGATATTCCGGCCCGCTCGTCGGGTACAGCGGCGGCTGGGTCGTCACCTTGTCCATGATCGGCGCTTCGGGAATGCTTGCCGCCTGGACACGGCCGGAAACCATGCTGGCGCTCGCCAGCGCAGTCGCGGTACCGAGAAAATTCCTTCGGGATAGCATGCTCGTCTCCTATCCGCCGCTCGCCAGGGAATTGCTGGGTGGGCGGCTCTCTTGTGGATTGTCGGAACGTCCGCCGCCATTGACGGCAGTCTGCAGCTCGGATTGCGCCAGCCAGAAATCGCGTCTGGCATCGATCGACGCGCGCTGGGCGGCAATTCTCAGCTTCGCTTCGGCGAGCAGCGCGAACACGTCGATCTGCATGCCGCTGTAACGTAGTTGCGCTTCCTCCGAGATGATGTTGCGCAACGGGACCACCTCGCGCTGGTAGTGGCCGGCGATGTCATAAGTCGAGCGATAGACGCGATATGCATCACGCGCCTCGGAGCGCACGTTCACCGCTTTTTCGGTCAACCGGTTGAATGCACCGTTGTACGTTTCGGCCGCCTGGCGGACCCGAACCTCTCCGCCATCGAAAATGGGAATCTGAAATTGGATATCGAAGCCGCGTTCGCGGAAGGGCTCGCTTTCGGGATCCTTGGTCTTTCGATAGATTCCGGCGATATCGAGCAGGGTGACAAACCGGGTCGCCTCGGTGAGGTTGAGCGCCTTGGCCAGCGCGTCGAGTTCGATCCGCGCTATCTGAAGATCGATTCGGTGACTGACGGCCTGCACCTCGATATGGGGCAGCGATTTCGGGCCTCGCGGCAAAGCCGGCAGGGCTTTGGGCAATTTGAAGTCGAGCTGTCCATCCCATAGCCCAAGCAGTCTTGCGAGACGCTCTCGTCCAGATGTTGCCTGTTGCCGTGCGGCAGCCAGATCGGCCGTGATCTCGGCGTAAAACACCTGTTCGCGGGCTTGATCCAGCTTGTTCAGCGAGCCGGTTTGCCCGAGCTTTTCCGCCAGTTGGGCGATAGTTTCGGCGGTGGTCTTGGTGTCAGTCAGAAGCCCGACCAGCTCGTTGGCGCCAACGACCTGATAGTATGCTCGCCTTACGTCGGCAGCGAGACGCAGTGTCTCAAGAGCCGCGCGCAATTGAGCCTGACGAAATCGTCGTCGCGCGATCTCGGATCGAAAAGGCAGCGTGCCTAAGGCGAGGATGTCGCCCACGACTTGGCGCTCGATCTCGTATCCGCCGCTGCCCACTATCCGGGAGAGGGAAAAAGTCGGATTCGGAGGCAGGCTCTGCTGCACAAGATCGGTTTCGGCAAGCGCGAGTTCATTGTAGGCCGCTTGCAGCCCCCTGTTGTTCAAGAGCGCCAGTTGAACTGCTGAATCGACCGTCAAGGTTCGGCGCAAAAGCTGGGCGACCCGGACGTTAACCCACTCGCTGTCCTCCGCCGATCGGATCGCAACGACATCCTTCTTGATCGTACTCGCAGCGATATCAGCAACATCCGACATGCCGGCGTCGGGGGAGAAGGCAGCGCAACCGGAAAGCAACGCTGAGATCGACAGCGCGCCTATCCCTGTCCTCAGCGCGCCGGGAAACGAAATTGCATTTCGAGCGAAAAGCGGCATCTTCACCCCCTATTGCCCGTTCTTCGGTGTGGGAGCCACGCGCCGGTTCTGATCCTTCCAGCCGACCGGTGACACCGGGCGAAGGCTCACATAGGGCGCAATTGTCGACCGGTATCCGACGCCTGCAACCTTCGCCCCGGGATCCGCTGGATGCGTACCGGCCTGCGGCGCCGTCGTTACGCAGCCGGCGAGCAGCGGCCCCACCAAAAGGCCGAAGACAACGCGCCTCGCGATCACGATGTTGAATCCAAGTCGTTCGTATGCGCTTGATCCGGCGGCGCGATCGGCCACCCTTTGCATCAGCATTTTCATCCCCTGATAAGCAACGGCACATGAGCGCCGCTCCCCCTCCGAAAGGAGAGCGAGGCAAGCCAGTATTCTGGTGCTATCTCAGGCGATGGGCGGTCGATAATGCCGACGGAAAGCCGTCTCGTCGCGGGTCAACCCAGGCTCTGATTCGCACCGGGACCGCGGCACTGCGAACTGCAGGAGCGACGGAGCTTGAGGAGAAACGGCGCTGAAACAGAGCGCAGAACCGCAACAATTGGCATGGTGATCGCCATGCTGGCCTTGGTCATCATGATCGATGTCAGAAATCGCCATAACGTGCGTATGCGCGACGAATTCGATCCCCGCATGGCTGTGCTGATGACCGCCCGTCAGCTCATGGAGCCCGTGAGCGGCCAGACTGGATAGATCGGCCAGGCTGACGGAAATTGGGGCAGCCAGAGACGGGGTCATCGACCCAAGCAGATATGCGATGGCAACAAGCCATCCCAACCATCCTCGATTTGGCCCTCTCAAGCCACGCATGTCGCCAAGACCCTCTTCAAACCACAAATATAGCTATGGTTGGGCGCGTCGCCAACAGAAAAGCAACCCCTTGGGCGAAATGCGTTTTGGAGAAGCGAGGACCACGCCACGGAAATCACGGAACTCGACTTCCAAGGCTCAGCGGGGCCGCCTTGCCCTTCCGCGCGGCACAATCCGAGGCTCAGTCACAGAACCCGCCGCTGACCCAGGATACGCATATGAATGCGGACGGATTTCGATTAGTTGCCCGGGAGTTCCCCGTGCCTCGTTCGGCCAGTAGCGCCGATCCGAAATGGTCACGCCCGCGTGAGCATCGATCAAGGATGCAGAGATGAACAACAGCACGATGGGATAGAGCGCGGCATTCTTGTTCGACATGGTTGCCTCGGCCTTTTTGCGAGACGACGCTCTTGAGACCGTTGTGCCGCCCCCGAACGGGCCGTTCGCTCGCAACGGCGGTCATCACCGCTCGACTGCTCTCATTACGCCTGCGAACGTTTCGGTTTCCGAACTTGCTCGTCGAGCTTGGGGACAAACATCCGGTCCGCAAACAGGTAGTACCCATCCTTGTTGATGGCGCTAACGGTAGACTTCTTGCACAAGCACCTCTGACGCGCGCTGATTCCTCTCAATATCCGAACGAACCTCCAAGCGGGGCTCAATAGCAACCTGGGAACGGGGCCATGCGTCGGTACGATGGCGTAGAAGTCGTGCGCGAACGCACTGGCAAAGAGCACATACGCCGGCTCGGATGCTCGCCTGCGGCGGGTTGGACGTGCTTCGTCCTCACTCCGCATATCAATGCCTCTATCAGCCGGTTGGCTCCGAGCCAGCAAACCGCATATAGATGCGCCGTCCACTGGGACCGAACAGAATAACCGAATATTGCTGCGGCTTGCCGCCCATCCCAGGCGATCCTTGCGGCATCCCGGGAACGGCAACACCGGTGGCATCGGGTCGTTCCTTCAGCAGCCTTTTGATGGCGACCGCGGGTACGTGACCTTCCACAAGGAATCCACCGACTTCAGCGGTGTGGCAGGCTGCCAGGTCGGCAGGCACGCCGAGACGGCTGCGGATCGCGTCCAGACCGGTTGTTTGCTCTATCTTGACGGCCAGCCCGTTGGACTCGAGATGCTTGACCCAAGCCCCGCAACAGCCGCAGTCGGGATCCTTGTGGACCAGTACAGTGGAAGAAGCCGTCGCGCGAAGCGGAACCGGCGATGCGGCCAGACCGAGGATGGCACCGCAAACCGCTCTGCGCGAGAGTCGAGCTGTTGCAGACGAAGTTGACATCATGTTCTCTCCTCAATGGTGTTTATACCAGCCGATATCCTTGATGTCATTGAACGAGTCGGTCCGATGGCACAGGAAGCATTGATTGACCGTTGCGTGCTCCTGACCGGTTATCATTTTATCCATCATGACGAAATGTTCCATGTAATGGCTTGGCGGCGCCTGATGGCATTGCGCGCAATCCTTCGAGGTGGGCGACGGATGCAGGAACCCTGTAATTCGCCACGAATCGAGTCCGTGGCAACTCGCACAGTCACGTCCGATCAGCCCTCGGTGCGGGTCTCGGTTGCTGTGACAGTTGAAGCAGTCGAGTCCCGCTTTTTCCCGTTCATCAGACTTGGGCAGCCGGAGGAATTTCTTGAGGTCGGTCGCCATCTGCTCGATGACTTCCCGAGCCGATGTGTTTGGGTTTTGCGGAAACGCTCCGATCCGCAGCAGCGTAGCGTGGTCCATCCTGGTTGGACGGACGCCCCCCAGATGCTCGGCATGACAGCCGCGGCACTCCTTGCTCGTCGCATGAAAGGCGGTCGACTGCTTACCCAGATCCACTGCAGCCGTCGTGTGACAGGAAATACAGGCAGCGGCTTGGACACCCCTGGTCGGCGTATGGCACGTCTCGCATTTGTCGGACAGAAACGCGTGTTTGGCGGAAATCGGCCCGGGCAGTACTGCGTCTGTCCAGCCCGAAACTGCGAGAGAGCCGTCGCGATACAGGCCGATAGATAGCGCGGCCACGCCTGAGATCGCGAGTGTCACGAGTACCGTGTAGATGAAAGCCCGCACACTCACGAGAGCCACCGGAGCCCGTAGTAGACCTCGCCGGCAATATGCAGCGCCAACAGCGCATACATCGCAATGGCCGCGATCACATGAAGGCCGATCCATTGCATGAAGGCCATCTTGACCGCCTCTTGGGATCCGATGGCGTATTCAAGGTCGGAAATCCCGTCGACGAGCTGCAACAACGGCACCTCTTGCAGCGCCGAAGCACTCACGGGAGAGCCGTTGGATTCTGTTGTTTCGCGCGCGGACAAAGCCAGCACCGTCCGATCATAGGCGGACCGCAAAGTTGCCAGCCGGGATTGCTGCTCCCGGATGTCAGCGGCGGTTTGCGGCAGATAGTACCGGCCAACGAAGCCGGTTACGACCACGACCAACATGCTGGCAATCAGCGCAATGCCGAGTGGGCTGTGATACTTGTGCCCGGTATGCAGAAGCGCAAGGAACGATGCGACAATTCCGGCATAGACGTGAAAGCCCAAGAGGGTTCGCATCGATACCAGGCGTGTGACGAGCGCCTTGAACGCTGTGCTGTATTTTGTGAGCGGATAGATGAGAAGAAAAATCATCAAGGCTGCGGCGGTCGAGCCAAGGGCAAATCCCGCCAAGCTTCCCGCAAATCTCGAATCGGAATGAAGCACAAAGGCCGGAACCAGCAACAACAGGCTCGCGAGGAGGACGTCGACGATCAGGCGCTCCCTTTCGCCCATGTCAGGCCTCGACGACCAGATTGCCAATCGATTTCGCCTGGCACGCCAGAATCATGCCTCTCGCTTTGTCGTCCTCCGTCAGCGCATCCTGGACTTCCATCGTGACGTTGCCTTCCAGCAGGTGCGTCTTGCAGACCCCGCAGATGCCGGCGCGGCAGGAAAAATCAATTGGCACGCCGATGGATTCGGCGACTTCGAGCACGCTCTTGTCCGGAGGTAGCGGAGCAATCTTGTCGGATTTTGCAAAGCGGATCGATGCCGTCGCCGGGCCGATCGCCGCTGCGCCCCCTGCCCCGCCGCCGGGCGCTCGCGTTTCGACGATGGTCGTCCCCGGAGGAGGAACAGCACCGCGGGCAGGACCGAATGCCTCCGTTTTGATCTGTTCGGGCGGTACGCCAAGCTCGCCAAGCGTCTTCCTGAGCGCTTCCATCATTCCCGGAGGACCGCACAGGTGGACGCGCCGCTTTGCCAGATCGGGTATCGACCGCTTCAGGAAATCGGCAGTAATTTGCCCTTCGGCGCCCATCCACGAGGTACCTGCCACCCGCTCCATGGTCGCGGCAACGTGCAGATTGTTCATTCTGCGCTGCAAGTACCCAAGTTCGTCCCGGAAGATGAAGTGCTCGGTCGTTAGCGCGCCATAGACCAGATGAATCTGGCCAGGCCATGCGATATCCGAAAGATAGCGCACGGCGGCCATCAAGGGCGTGATCCCTACGCCGCCGCCGATCAGAACCACACTGTCGGCTTCCTTGCCGGTGAAGGTGAAGCCACCGGACGGAGCCATGACGTCGATGACATCTCCTTCCTTTACCTTGTCATGCATGTAGTCGGAGAAGACCCCGCCGTCTTCGCGCTTGATCGTTGTCTCGACGTAGGCGGTTTGGGCAGCGGATGAGGCGATCGTATAAGACCTTCTGACGGTTTTTCCGTCGATCTCGGCGGAGTAAGTGAGAAATTGACCAGGCAGAAATGCGAATGGAATGGCACCGCCGTCCGGGTCTTGGAGGCGAAACGTCTTTACGCTCGGCGTTTCCGTGTAGACCGCACAGATTCTGAGCTTTCCTTTCCACAGCCCGCCAGGCTTCGTCATTCCCCCGGGAGCACCCGCCACCGGCGGAGCGACATTCTCCTCAGTTCGCGAGGCGCTTCCTGTTGCGCCCAACCGGGCTACATCCCTCGCAAAGTCCGCCCTCGCGCTTGGTGGAGGCGTGAGGCCGGGCGGTGAGGTCGGCACACGGGCGGGCGCACGCGTCAATCGATCGACAAGGGCGTTAGCCCTGCGCATCCGGGTCACATAGATGGCCAGCATCCCCGACGAGAAGATCGCAAGCAGTCCCATAGTGATGACATGAAACCAAGAGATTCCAAGCACGCCATCCGCATTCACGACAACCGGGCTTGGAAGAAGGCTCATCTGCGCTTTGAACCAGGTTTGCGCGATCTGCTGCGGTGATTTTCCTTCGTTCAACGACCGCAGCACGGTCAAGCCGCTCTGAACCTGGTTGAGCGATTCGCGAATTCGGCTCGCCGCCAGATCCGCGGCAACAACGTCGCCTGCGGCGACGGCATGCCGCATATCCATTTCAGCGGTTGAGATGCTATCGATTTCGGCATTGATCCGGCCGCGCGCCTGAGTTTCCAGATCGCGACGCTGCTCGGCGGAAAGCGCCGGCATCTCCATCAACGATGGGTAAAACTCCTTGCGCGGGCGGCCCATCATTTCGCCCATCTCGCCCATCATGCCCGAGTTTGAACTGCCTGATGACCGTGCAGGCGACCCGGCATTGGGACTCGCCGGATTGCTCGGTTGGGACGACGCGTCACTGCTGGGGCTTGAGGCAGGCGGATGATGTGCTGAGTGACTATCTGCTTGAGCCAGCTGCCAATTGCCGCTTGCGTGCCCAGCTATCTCCCAGCTACCTGGCCTTTCGAGAGCACCTTGACTGCCCTTCTTGCTCATAGGTAGCCCCACTCCGACCACCTTGTTTTGGTGCTGCCGGAATGAGGTGTCGTTCACGGGCGCGAGGTCTGCTGCAAGCGCAGCATTTGCAACGAATGAGCCGCAAATTGCTAGCGCATAGAGACCATGTCGATTTTGGAAAAGCGAGTCGAATGTCGGCATACCCTCCGCCTTCCAAAAAAAGCGGCCGTTAGAAGGTCGCAATCAGCGGCAGCAAAAGGGCATCCGCAGTTTGCTTCTGGCTGTCGTTCAGCGTGCCATACAGCCGGCTGAACGCGGCGCGAGCCGACTTGATTGCCTCCAGGCGTTCGGACAGATGGCGCTCGTAGTGGTCGAGCCGTTCCGTTCCCGGCATTTTCTCATCCATCACAAGCAATTTGCGCGCGTCCAGGAGATGCTGGCGACTTGAGCGTAGAGCATCCGCCAGAACGTTCCAGTCCGGCAATTGCTTGTCGGTTATCTGCAACTCTGCCTTGAGGAAGGCGATCCGCCCTTCCAGCCGTTCTGTTACGTCCGCCGGTCCGCTTGTAGTGTTGCTGCCGGACATCGCACCGGAATTCATCTGACGGTGCATCCGCTCCATCATCTGCATCATGCTGGAGCCCTGCTGGCAACCCGAGCCCTGACAGTCCTGCATCTGACCGGGCATCTGCATTTTCATCTTGTCGTCCTGCATGCCACCGCCACCCATACTCTGCGGCTGGCCACTAGGCTGACCCATATTGCCCATGCTGCCGGACTTGGACGGGTCAGGTTTCGTCTGCATCTTGTCGTCGTCCATCATTGAAAGCTGCACACGATCTGTCGCCGCAGCCTTGGCCGCCGAGAGCCCGATCGGCGCCAGACCTAAGACAAGAACGGCACCGGCAGTTCCTACAAGCTTCCTTACGCTAATCATGGGCAGTCTCCACGTCTTCATGCTGATGATTGTCACCTTCACGTAGCAGTTCGAAACGGATTCACGTTGAGGCAAATCAAGCAAATAGACGCGGAAGTCCCTAGAATATTACAAAAATGTGTCACGACGGTTCCCAGAAGAGGAGGTGCTAGATAGCGTCCGAGCCATTCGAGAGCTTGGGACAGGACAATCGGCCGATGCAAGCAGTTCCACTAAACGCTCCGCTCACCTCCTAACCAGAGCCGAGCGATCACACTGATCAGGCCTTCTCGAAATCTTTTCAAACGGCTTCGATTTCGTCAAGTTGGGGATCCGAGCGCCCTGCGGGCCTATGGCCGTGATTTCCTCGAACCAGTCCCGCCATCAAGCGCGTCGGCAGCGGCGGCTGGCCGGGATCATCGGTGTAAACCTCGCCGAACCGCTCTTCCAGGAATCCTCAATCCACCGTCCGCCCCAGCGCCACCAGCGGATGTTTCATGTCGATGATCTGATCGAGCCGAGGGCGGAAAAGATCCTGCTCTCCGGTCTCGCTCCGCTCCCGTGGTCGCATCTCACCCCCTCGCCAAAGCGGTCAAAGGCGAGCGAATCACAAATCAAGTTTGCAAGGAATCCCGCTCCAAAAGCCTGCTTTCCGGCAAATTCCGTTGCCGAAAACTCCCGTTTCTGGATTCTAAATCAACGGCTTGGCAATTCTTCACGGAAGCCTAATTCCGTTTCCTAACGGCAGAATTGATCGCCGCCATCAGCGCCTCGCGGCTCATCGGCTTAAACAGAAATGCTTCGGCGCCGAGCGATGTCGCACTCGCCGCGATGCTCTCGTCCTCAACGGCAGTGATCACGATGGTTGGAATGTCGACGCCGAGCTTCAGTAGCTCACACTGCAAATCGAGACCCGTCATCTCGGGCATATTTACATCGACTATGAGGCAGGCGGGCATGGCCGAAGGCAGCGCTGCCAAGAATGCGCGAGCTGAGGGGTAAGTTCGGCAGTCGATCTTTTGCACCGCGAGCAGTCGCGCCAAAGCTACTCGCACGGACGTGTCATCGTCCACGATGGCGACGTGCCCTGCAAGCTGGTGCATTGAACCGCCCCCTTTTGCCAGTTATCCGCGCGCTCCGCGAGGACAAAGATCGTCCCGATGCGAGCAGTCGCTTTGACGTAGGTCAAGGTCCGGGGAGCCAGTGACCCGAGGATGGGACTGTCCGCTTTGGTCTTGGCCGGGTAAGAACGGTCTTGGTGGTCGGTTCTGAGAGTCAAAAGCGGGGTTGTCTCAGGCCGCGATCGCAGCGATCGGTAGCGGTTTGACCCCTACAATGTTCATGACCCGTGTCAGATTATAGACCAAGACCGAGAGCGCCGCCCCCGCCTTCATCGTGCCGAACGGATGTTCGACCGTCTCTCGACGCTGACGCATGGCTTCTGGGTTTTCATCAAGCCGTTGCTGCACAGCCTCGATCAGATATTCATGCTCCCATCGCGTAATCCGCCCTCTGGTCCTTTCGTGCATTGCGATTTGAGCGAACAATTTTGACAGGTGGTCCAGTAGCGCCGCAGCATCTTGCCGTCTTCGTTTGTCAGCGATACGGCAATCTCTCCCCCAGCCGGACAGCGATAGGCGTCTTCCTCTAGCAAATAGGCACCAAAGCGCCCGTCCGACTTGGCGCCGACGTCAGGGGCTTGGGCAGCATCACGGTGATGCCTGCTTCGTGGCAGGCAAGGATCTGCGGGCTGTTGAAGTAGCGGCGATCAGCCACGGCCTCAATGGTCGACCGAGTGCCTGTGGAAGCATATCGGTTACCGCCTGCAGGACGTCGAACTGTTTGAAGGCACCGTCGCTCAAAACATCTCCCGCTTTTCCCGACCCAAGGAAAGGTAAGGCTCGACGGCGCGTCCGCGTCGTTCGATGCGATCCAAACCCGGAATCCGAGCGCGAGCCCCAAGTCCCGCAGCCAGCCCTGGATCTGGGTATGGGTGTGGACCGCCTCGCGGGCGGCCGCGATTGCCTTCGAGGACGCGGCCGATTCCGCGCGCACGTGTTCAAGGTCCGAACGCCATCGCTCGATCGAACCGTCCGCTTCGCGCTCCGGAAGCGGATAGCGTCCGCTACCGACATCGAACAGGAACGCCGTCACGCCCCGAGATTGTTCGAAAGTAGGCTGCGGTGATTTGAATTCAGCGCAATTATCCGGCGCCGCATCGCGAGATATTGCTCCCAGCGTGCCAGTTTTACCCCGGCTCCCGTCAGCTCGTTGTATCCGCGCACGATGGCCGTATTGGACGGAGGAGCGATCGCGGATGTAGGAAATGCAGGAGGTTTGCGGCTGCGGGGCCGAGCCCCTTGATGGCCGCCCAGTCGAGGACGCGGATCGCCTCCGCCACGTGTTCCTCGGTATTGCAGCAGACGCAGGTATCGAGGAAATTTCCGAACGCGACCTGATTCTGGCGGTTTTCGTAGATATCGGGGATCCGCAGCTTCGGTTTCCACATGAATGCGTGGTCGGCCCCTTGAAGACCTGCCGCTGCTCGGCGATCGAGTCGAGCACGGTCTCGAGGAAAGAGCCTCTATAGGCATTTCCGAACTTGTCGGCCTTGATCTCCTCGATAACCTCCTGAAGTCCGCGCCTGATCGAACGGAAATTCTTTATCCGTGATTCCCATAGGAACCACGTGCGGTAGGTCCGCCCTCGTCGTTCCGCCAATTTCGTATCAGATCTCCGATCCACGTTTGATCCATTGCTACCTCATTCCAATTCGTCCTTGGGTGCTGCGGCCAATCGGCAGGCTCCCGCCAAGGTGGATGTTGCTGCCACAGCTATAGCGCCGGCTTTGGTTCGTCCTTAGAGTTGGTGAACCGCACGCCGATCCGTTTTTCTTTGCGCCAGATCACCCGGCAGCGGCGGTCGCCGCCGTCCATTACGAGGACGATGGATTCCGGGATTCCGACCGGCGATTCCACTTCAAGCGAGGCGCCGCCATTGGACAGATTGCGCACCGCGCAGCTGATCGCTCCGCCTCCAAATGAAATCGTCGCGGCCTTCAGAACTCTGCGCCGCGGGGTCGACCTGTGATCGTTGTCCATGCGACTTTTTCCAACTTTCTGCGGCTCAATGCTTGTGATCGCCCGTCTGCCCCGTCTTCTCGGATTCGGGTTTCCTGCCCTTTTCCGGGTTCTTGCCCCCCACCCTTGTCCATCGAATTCATCTCCTCGTCCGGAGGCGACCGCGCGACCATGTCCTTGTAATGCTCCGCCGATAGGCCCGTCAGCTTGCCGACGAACGCGACGATGCTCCAGATCGTCTCGTCGTCGTGTCCGACGCCCCACGCCGGCATGCCACTCATCTTCAGCCCGTGCTTCGTCACCCAGAACACGGTCTTGGGATCGACGCGCTGTTCCGTCAGATTGGGCGGCCGGGGATATAGGCGTGGCCGGATCTCCGAGTCCCGCTGCTCGGGAGCCAGGTGGCAGTTGGCGCACATCGCCGCGTACTGACCCGCGCCCTTGAGGACGAGTTGTTCGTCACGGAGATCCGGCACTTCGACGTTCCGCGCACGTGCCGCGATCGAGCGGTCGCGAACGACTTCGATCAATTTCCGGGTGATGTTCCAATGGGGAGTGTCGGCACCGACATCGTACATCCCTAGTAAAATGAACCAGCTTGCTGCGGCCACTCCGATCGAAACCACTACGGCCATTGCCGCGATCGCTCTCTTCATGGCGAGGACTCCATCTTGTTCGAACCGCCTTCTCGAGCGGACGCCGACTTCGGTATCGGCTGGCGGTCCAGCGTTCGGGACCATGATCGATAAGCGGCGACGAGAGTGAGGATCGCGATGCCGCCGACGCTGACCGCGACCTGGCCGATCAAACCCTCGTAATAGATCTCCAGGACGAAATGTCCGACGAACGACAGGAAGATGCCGACGCAGAAGACCTCCAACGAGCGTTCGCCGCATATGATCGCGGGTCGCAGCGCGCGGGAACGCAGCAGTGCTCCGTCAGCCGGCACGGACCGCACCTCCAAGATCGACAGTGCGACGAAATGCAGTATCCGGTACGGCGCAAGGTTGGTCTTGTCGTTGGGTTCGAAGAGGGCCAAAAGCTCGGGCGGCGCAATCGATCCAAGCGACTCGACTCGGCCCGCGAGCGTCACGATCAGGGCGAAAACGAGAAACGCAGCGCTGGCGACCAGGAGCGCGGGCGTCCGCCTGACGTTCGCGGTTGTCTCGGCCCCGCCCAACGCCGCCCACGCCCCGATGGCGAACAGGAATTGCCAGGCGAACGGATTGAAGTAGCAACCGCCCGAGGGATGAGCGGGCAGATTCCATCCGTTGTGGCGCGCCAAAAGATACATCCCCAGCGAAGCCCCAAGCGCAGCCATCGGAAAGCGCATCATCGACCATAGCATCGGGGGAAACGCGGCCATCAGAACGATGTAAAGCGGCAGAACGTCCAGATTGAGCGGCTTGAAAGCGAGGGTCAGCCCCTGCGACAGTGTAGCCACGGGCTTTTCGATGAGCCCCGATACGTTGAATTCGTCCAGAAGATGCGAATGGCCGTAACGTTGCGCGACATAACCGATGGATGCGGCATAGAAGACGAAGGGGAGCACGTGGGCCACGTAGAGCTGCCATACGCGGCGGAGGAACAGGGCGGTCCCGGAAACGAAACCCTGCCGCTTCATTCTGCGCCCATACACGAATGCCGCCGTGTACCCGGAGATGAAGACGAAGATGTCGGCTGCGTCGCTGAAGCCGTAGTCTCGCGTTGTGAGCCACGCAACGGTGTTATTGGGAATGTGGTCCAGGAAGATCGCCCAGTTGGCGAGCCCCCGGAACAGATCGAGGCGCAGATCCCGGCCGCGGGGCGGGCCGGACGCCGCGCGCACGGTGGCGTTGGCGTGGCCGTCGCCTGCGGCGGGTACGCGCACCATTTCGTTCATTTCGCCGGCCTGGGCCGAAGGTCCGGCGCCCGTGCCGCGACGGTGCTGCCGATGACAATTCCGACGTTCGCTTGCCGGTTTGCGTACCTCAACCAAATGTAACCGATCATGATCACTGCCGTCGTGGCGCCCATCACCAACGCCATCCACATCCGGGCCTGGCTGAAGAACACGTGGTCGAGCCCATAACCGTTCAGGTATATGAGACCGAACATCACGACCGTCGAGGTCGCAATCATTACTGCGAAATAGCCATATTTCATCCGAGGACTCTCCCTTCTCGTTCGCGCTCCGCGGGCAGCCGGCGCCAAGCTACGTCGGCCGTCCTTCGAGTCCGTCAGGCCGGCATGGCGCGGCAGCTTTCGGCGCACAGATTGCAGGCCCGGACGCAGTCGTTCATGCCGCCGACGCGCTCGCAGTCCTTTGCGCATTCCGCGCAAATTTCCGCGCACTCCCGGCAGACATGCTGATGATGCGGCGAGTTCAGCAGCATGAAATGGGCCGCCGTCCGGCACATTTCAGCGCACGCCATCATGAGCCTGAAATGTGCTGGTTCGACATGTTTGCCGCCCGTCTCGAGACAGTGGGTCATCGCCGTCCACAGACAGGACTGATAACACTCCAGACATTCGTCGATACACTTCTGCATCTTGTCGCTAACGTGGCTCATCGCTCGCTCCTTGGGTTGCTCCGCCTCATTGCACGTTTAGGACCAGCATCAGTCCGCCGCCGCCGTGCTGCTCCACATTGTTGTTGGCCGTGTGATGCGGTATGTGGCAGTGCACCAGCCACTTTCCGGGCTTCCGCGCGGTCCAGATCACGTCGTAGCGCTGACCCGGTCCGACGTTGACCGTGTCGGCCTGATACCGCGCGCTGTCCTTCAGGTTGACGCCGTCGACGGCGACCACTTCAAACGGTCCGCCGTGGACGTGCATCGGATGCACGAAGTTGTTGTTGGTGCCGATGAAACGGATCTTGATGGTCTGCCCGACCTTCATCGCCACGGTGTCGGTCGACGGATAGGCTTTGCCGTTGATCGTGAAGTAGTTCGGCAGCGCCCCTTCCATCAGCATGGCCGGATAGGTCAACCACTCGCGCTTAAGCCATTCCTGGAGCTGGATCGTGTAGTCGAGGTCCGCCCTCACCTCGGCCGCTGAATCCTTCGGCGCGATCAATAGCGCGCCGTACAGGCCAAGCGCCTGCTGTCGGTCCGGATGATCATGGCTGTGATAGAAGTACGTGCCGCTCTGACCCACGTCGAATTCGTACGTGTAGGAGCCGCCGGGCGGCACCGGATCTTGGGTAACCTTCGCCGGCCCATCCATTTCGTTCGGCAAGATCAGTCCGTGCCAATGGATCGTCGAGCTTTCGGGAAGCGCATTGCGGAAGTTTATCCGCACGTGGTCCCCTTCCGTCACTTGTAGTCGCGGTCCCGGGACCTGGCGGTTGTACGCGTAGGCCTCGACCGCCACGTCGGGCAGGATGTTCCAGCGGATGATCTCGGCCTTGATGTCGAAGACTTTGACTCCGTTCTCGATGCGCGGCTCGAGGACCTTGTCGCCCCTCGCATTGGGCGCCGCCACGTAGGCGACCCGACGCGGCTTCACCGCGGCCATGTCCCTCATCGCCTCGCCAGGCAGGTCGAAGGTGTTGATCATCCCCGGCGGCATGATGGAGCCGTCAACGTCGCGGGCGCTCAGACCGAGGTTGACGGAAAAGCCCGGGATCACCATTCCGGAAATCAGGAGAAACGACGTGACGCCGGCGAGCGCGGCCAGTTGCGGCGTCGTCGCGTCGGAGCCCATCTGGTGTCCGCTGCCGTGCTTCATTTCGCCCATGGCCTGCTTGGGCGGTTGGCCGCCGCCATGGCCTTCGTGACCTTCCTGCCGCTGCTCGCTGCCGCCGCGCTCGGTCATCAGGCCGTGCTTGATCTTCTTTTTCACCATCCAGACGTTGAAGGGATACGCGGTCGCGAATCCGACCATGACGCCCAGCGACATCACTCCCCAGAACACCAGTTCGAGCGGGTCCATCGCCCGCATGTCCCGCCCCATCATCAGCAGGCTCATGGTCGGCGCCATTCCTGCCATCATCGCGTTCATGCTGATAAATTCCGGCATGAAGCTCTTGCGGACGTTCTCCCAATAGGTACCGCCCATCATCCTTTTCATGAAGAGAGCTTGGAAAATGAACAGGCCGAAAGAGAAGCCCGCGATGTATTCGACGATCAGGTCGATCCACATCGGGAGCCCGAGCAGCGCCGTCACCGTAGCGGCCAGGATGATGCCGGTGGCATCCCCCGCAACGCAGTGGATCGTGCTGCCGACGCCCTGCTTCCACAACGGCGACGTGAATTGCTCATGCTCGCCCGGGCGGGGCTCCTTGTCCGCGAGCACGTAGAGCAGCAGTCCGAAGGGGCCCATGTAGAGCGTGACAAGAATGAAGCCCCACTTCATCACAGTCGGCTCGGGATTGCCATTGAACTGGTCGAAAGCGACGTACGCGGCGCAGCCGGCCGCGAGGACGAACCAGGCGATCAGAAAATAGTCGTAAGGAAGTGCGATCATGGTGTCCTCGCGGTTGGTCCGGGCCGATTAGCCTCCGTGCTTGCCGATCCAATCCTTCAGCATCGCCTGCTCCTTCGTCTGATCCTTGACGGCCTTCTCAGCCATCTCGCGGATCATGGGATCCTTCGTCTCCTTCAGCACCGTCTGCGACATTTCGATCGCACCTTGATGGTGGGCAACCATCATCTTCGCCCACGCCTTCGTCGCGTCGGGATCCATTCCCTTCTTCATGTCGGCGTTCATTTTCTCCATCGACTTCATGTAGGCCTGACCGGCATCGTCGGCGAACGACGGCATTGTCAGCGCAAGCAGGATCGCGAGGGTGGCAACGGGCATCTTCAAGATATCTCGTGTCATCACATTCTCCGTTGATTTAAAGCACGCTCACAAACGACCGCTGAAAACGGTTGTTCCGCAACTTCGAAAACAACGGAACGGCAACTCGACTGATGTTCGGGCAAGCAACAACGCGCGCTGTCAACGTGACTTCGCGAGATTTTTGACGGTGCATGTATGCTCAAAACGTCAGCGCTACGAAAGACCTCCTGCGTTCATCATTGAATGCAAATCACCGCAGCGTCGCGGCCGCGCACCGCTACCCGGGCTGCTGCAGGCGAGACCCTCATCGCGCCTCCCTGTGGGCAGGCGGCACACAAGCAGGGCGGCGAGGCCATCATCGAGGCCTCCATGTTGCCGCGAGCAACCGATCCTCCCATAGCGCGCTGGAGGTCGCGAAGACGTTGTAGCCGACCCAAGCGTGTTTCTTGATACGGTCCAGGCGTCCAATTCGGTCGAGTCGCATGAAACGCCGTTCGCCCTCGTCGTACGCGAACACCCTGAGGGCCAGCGCGTCGATCAGATGCCGCGTGATGCCGTGCGTCCGGTCGAGCCCATGCTCTTCGCAGATGACGACGCAATCGCGCCGCAGCAGCCCTTCCGCGCCGGTCAAGGCTTCGATCTCGACTCCCTCGACATCGAGCTTGATCACGACGGGTAGCACCGGGTCGATCAGGCCGTCAGTGGCGAGGCCGTCCAGCGAGACGACCGGCACGGCTTCAGACTCCTGCTCGGCCAGGACCAGCGTTCCGAATACTTCGTGTCTGGCGCCGGTGATGCGCGCGAATCCACCGGATTTTTCGCCCACGGCGGCGTTGAGCCACCGGAAGCGGTCGCCGTTCAGGATCGCGTTGGTCACAAGCCGCTTCGCGTTGTCGGGGGACGCTTCAATTGCAAGCGTCGGCTGACAGCCGAACGGCCGGCTGGATGCGAGCACGGACCAGTAGCCGAAGTTGGCCCCGCAATCGACGAAAGAGTATCTGACGTCTTTGGCGCTCCTCAAGAAGGCTTCGATTTCCTCCTCATAGTGGTATCTTCGGTTGAGCAATCTGCTCCAGTATCCGTCGCAGAAGGGAATCGCAAGTTCGGCGTCCTCGTTCAGTCGCACGACGATGTCTCGCCGTGGCACGAAGTTGGCGACTGCCTTGCAGCCGAGCCTGTAGCCGCGATGTCCGTATGGTTGCGTCAACAGGGATCCCGCCTGCAACGCCAGCAGCGCCATGCGATCGAGGGCGCTCGCGCCGGTGAGCATTCCGTTCTCGCGATCGAAAGCGAGCGAGCGTCCTGCCGCGGCTTCGTCGGTTCGGCGCAACAATGCCTCCATCCGTTTCTCCAATCTCGACCCGAACTCCGGCGCCATGCGAAAAGCCGTCGCCATGACGCCGGAAGCTTCGGCCTCTATTTTCCCGTCTGCATCTTGGTGATCGTGATGCCGGCGGTGGCCCGCTCGGCTTCAAACTGGACCTTGTCGCCCACCTTCACCTGCTTGAGCATCGAAGGGTCCTGGACGCGGAACACCATCGTCATTCCATCCTCGTTCATGTCGAGGTTCTTGA
>JAKFVP010000007.1 GCA_021732175.1 Bradyrhizobium sp. | reverse complement strand
ACCCAGCATTTGATCGACAAGGCGCGCCTTGAAGAAGGCGATAATCTCGTCGCGCGCCGCGACCGTCGGTTGGCCCGCCTTGTCGATCAAATGCTGGGTGACGACGCTGTGCGGGAAGGGGACATGGCGGGCGAAGAAAGGCGATACGTCGCTATTGGCGGCCTCATCGGGCAGCTCGCGGCCGATGAAGCGGTCGCCAAGCGCGGCGGCATAGGCGGCAAAACGTTCGGCGCGGCAGACCTTGTCGCCCTTGAAGCGATAGGCCAGCACGGTGAGATCTTCAGCGTCGAGCCGCGCACGCACCGCCGCAAGATCTTCTGGAGCAATCTCGAGACCTGCGGGCTCGCGCAGCGGCAGCGACGGCTGCGACAGCACCGGCGCCAGCATCGCCCGCTCCAGCATCATGGTCAGCGCGAAATTGCCGGTGAAGCACATGCCGATGGCGCCGACACCAGGGCCCCCGCATTCGCCATGCGCGAGTCTTGCCAGCGCGCGCAGCCATTGCGTCACCGGGCTCGACTCATTGGCCGCCATGGCGCGGAATTCGGCGCTCATGCAGGCGCGCTGGAAAACAGCCGCGCCTTCGTCGGCATCGGGCACCGCGCCGTCGCGGCCGAACAGCGAGGGCATGTAGACGGTGAAACCGGCATCGCGCACCCAGCGGGCAAAGCGCGCCACATGCGGGCTGATGCCCGGCATCTCCGTCATCACGATAACCGCAGGCCCTTTGCCGCCGACATAGACACGCTTGGTGACGTTGTTGAGAGCGATGCCGCGCCGCGCGAAATCGTCCAGGGGATCATCGACCTTCATGCTGCTGACGGCTGCCGTGGGTGCGCTGAAATCGGGCATTGCGGTCGTCCCAGTTAAGTCCATATTATGAACTCAGGCTTATACAGGGTAAATCCAGAAAAGCAACTCAGAAGATGGATGCCATGACCGATTCCCTGCTGGTCCGCCGCTCGCCGGTAAAACCCTGCGACTGCAACCTGGCGCGCAGTTTTGAACTGATCGGCGACCGCTGGACGCTGTTGATCCTGCGCTCGGCGATGTACGGCGTGCGGCGCTTCGACGATTTCCAGGCCGAGCTCGACGTGCCCCGCAGCGTGCTGAGCGCCCGTCTCGCGGCGCTGGTGGATGCCGGGATCATGGAGAAGCGCGAATACCGCGAGGAGGGGCAGCGCGCGCGGGTCGAATATCCGCTGACGGAAATGGGCGGCGAGCTCGGCCTGCCGTTCTTCGCGATGACGGCATGGGGCGACAAATGGCTTGGCGAGGGTGAGCCGCATTTCGGCTTGCAGTCGCGGGCGAACGGCCAGAAGCTCAAGGTGATGCTGGTCGACGAGCGCGGCAAACCGGTCAAGCCGCGGGACATCCAGTACGTGGTGGACAAGAAGGTGTGGCCGCCGGAGGGGGCGGACAAGCCGCGGCGCCAGCCGGGCTAGCTTTTTCCTGGCTGTTGTTCGATACAGTCGACATGACCAAGCCGTTGCTCGGCCAGAGCCTTGATCGCCTTGAAGACGAGCGCTTTGTGCGCGGACGCGGGCGCTATATCGCCGATCTCGCCGCGCCTAATGCGCTGCATGGCATCGTCGTTCGCTCGCCGCATGCGCATGCCCGCATCATCTCGATCGATGTCGAGGCGGCGCGCGCCATGCCCGGCGTTGCCGGCGTTTTCACCGGCGCTGATCTCGCCGCAGAAAATGTCGGGCCGTTGCCTTGCGGCGTGACCAACATTGCGATGGCACGGCCCCTGATTGTTCCGCCCTGCCATGCACTGGCGCGGGACGCGGTGCGCTATGTCGGCGAACCCGTCGTCTTCGTGGTTGCCGACAACGTTGAACACGCGCGCGCCGCCGCCGAGGCCGTCGTCGTCGAATATGAACCGCTGGTGCCGGTCATAGCGATCACGGACGCGGTGCTCTGGCCGGAGGCGCCGCACAACATCGCCTTCGAATATCATCGCGGCGAGATGGGCCCGGTGGAGGCGGCGATCCGCGATGCCGCCCATGTCGTGGAATGCGAGGTCGTCAACAACCGCGTCGTGGCAGCCTCGATGGAGACGCGCGGGGCGCTCGGCGAATATGATAGCGCGAACGATCGCCTGCATCTGACGGCGTCTGCCGCTGGCGCCCATGCCATCCGCGATCTACTGGCAGCTTCCGTCTTCCGCATCGCCAAAGAAAAGCTGCGCGTAAGCATCCCCGATGTCGGCGGCGGCTTCGGGATGAAGAATGTGCTCTATCCGGAATGGGTGCTGGTGCTATATGCGGCGCGCTACCTGAAGCGTCCGGTGCAGTGGATCGGCGAGCGCAACGAGGAATTCCTGGCTTCCGTGCATGGCCGCGACAGCCGTGTGCGGGCAAAGCTTGCGCTCGACAAGGACGGTAAATTCCTCGCGCTCGAGGCTCATGTCCTTGCCTTCATGGGCGCCTACATCTCGACCGTGGCGCCTGTCGTGCCGACCATGGCGATGGGCAGCGCGATGGGCGGCGTCTACGACATCCCGCTGGTCGCCTTTGTGACGCAGGGCGTCTTCACCAACACCACGCCGGTCGACGCCTATCGCGGCGCCGGCAAGCCCGAGGCGAACTATCTGATCGAGCGCTGCATCGATGCCGCCGCGGCGAAGCTCGGCACGGATGCGATGAAGCTGCGGCGCAAGAACATCGTCCGCCGCTTCCCGCATCGCTCGGCGATGGGGCTTCCGATCGAGCAGGGCAGCTTCGGCCACGCGATCGACCTTGCCATCAAGGCCGCGGACGGCTTTGGCGCGCGGCGGCGCGACGCGCGCAAGCGGGGTAGGCTGCGCGGCCTCGGCTACGCCTGCTTCCTCGAAACCGCGCGCGGCACGCCCAACGAAGTGGCGCGGCTGGAAGTCGGTGAAGACGACCACATCCATATCAGCGTCGGCACGCATTCGAACGGGCAGGGCCATGAGACGACCTATGCGCAGATCGCTGCCGATGCGCTCGGGTTGCCGATCGAGCTCTTCACCTTCCGCCAGGGCGACACCGACGATCTCGACAGCGGCGGCGGCCATGGCGGCGCGCGCTCCATGCATCAGGGCGGCACCGCGATGCTGATGGCGGCCGAAGGACTGATCGAGAATGCGCGAAAGCTCGCCGCGCGCCTGCTGCAGACGGACGTCGATTCCGTCCGCTACGAAGCCGGCATGCTGCGCGTCGCCGCGACGGGCCAGGAGATCGGCCTCGACGAGGTGGCGCGCGCCTCCCGGGAGGCGCCCGAGGACGACATCGCGCCGGGCCTCGCCTGCAAGGCGACGCATCTTTGCGACCGGTACACCTTTCCCAACGGCTGCCACTTGGCGGAAGTCGAGATCGATCCCGATACCGGCGAGGTGAGGCTCGAGCGCTACGTCATCTTTGACGATTTCGGCCGCCTGCTCGATCCCCGCCAGACCCTGAGCCAGGTTCATGGCGGCGTCGTGCAGGGCATCGGCCAGGCCATGTTCGAGCAGGTGCTTTTCGACGGTGATACCGGTCAAAACCTCTCGGGCTCGCTGATGGATTACGCGTTGCCGCGCGCTGCCGACATCCCCGCCTTCGAGGGCGCGCTGACACAAGACTTCCCCAGCGCCGCCAACCGTCTCGGCGTCAAGGGCAGCGGCCAGGCCGGCGCCATCGCTTCGCCCGCCACGATCATGAACGCCGTGATGAATGCGCTCGCCCCGCTCGGCGTGACGCATCTCGACATGCCGGCAACGCCGGCGCGGGTGTGGGCGGCGATACGGGCGGCGCGCGGCTAGAAGCAACTCACTTCGCCGGACCGCCGGCCCAGTTCTGGTACATCGACAGCAGCGCCACGATGTCCTGGCCGCGGAATCCTTCGGCCAGCGCCAGCGCGTAGAGTTCGCGCGAGGCGGAGGCCGACGGCGTCGGCATCCTGATGGTGCGGCCGAGTTCGATGGCGAGCGCGAGATCCTTCTCGCCCAGCTCCATCTTGAAGCCCGGTGAGAAGTCGCCCTTCAGCGCGTTGGGAAAGCGCTTCGTGAAATGATGCGAGCGGCCGCCGCTGACGGAAAGCACGTCATAGAGTTTTTGCGGCTCGACGCCGGCGGCAACCCCAAGCGCGAAGGCTTCGGCCGCCACCAGCACATTGCCCATGGTCATCATGTTGTTGACGATCTTGACCGCCTTGGCGGTGCCGATGCCGCCGGTGTGCTTCCACTCCGCGCCGAGGCGCTGCAGGATCGGTTCGGCGCGGGCGATATCTTTCTCGTCGCCGCCGGCAATCAGGATCAGCTTGCCGCTGCGCGCCTCAATCGGCCCGCCGCTGACCGGGCAGTCCACCACCGCGATGCCTCGCGCATGGGCCGCATCAGCGACGCTGCGCATGGTGTGGGGATCGATGGTCGAGAGCTCGATGCAAAGCGCGCCTTTCGCGGCGCTCGCGACAATGCCGCCGGCGCCGAGCCAGGCTTCGCTCACGGCCTTCGGATCGGGCAGGCTGGTGAGTACGACCGAGCGCTCCTTGAGCGCCTCGGCAATGCTTGCGGCCATGCGAAAGCCTTCCTTTTCGAGGCGCGCGCGCTGATCGGCATTGACGTCAAAACCGACGACATCGAGGTTCGACTCGCGCAGGCGGGCTGCCATCGCCGAGCCCATCTGTCCCATCCCGATCACGGCGATCTTTTCTGTCATTGTTGTCTCCTTGTTGGACCGTGAAGTCTGTGGCGAGGCGAGAGCCGCCTATCGCCGGCGTGCTTAGCACGGTCCCCGCAGATCAATGAAGGCAGGCAACATTCGCGCGCCAACAGGAGACCGTCCGGCGGAATTCGCGGGAGATGGGACGCGGTTGTTGGCGAAGGCGCAGCGGTAGCGCGCGCATCCCGTCGGTACTGACCGGGGCGGGGAGGGTTCGTGAGCTGCGGCCACGTCAGGGATCAGCGCGCTGTCCTTGCTTCGCGCCGGCTGACGGGTGGCTGGGGAACCTGGATTCCAGACCACATCCGAAAACACTGCCAAGCGTCTGATCTAACGTCCAATTATCCGGCAGACGACGGAGATGCCGGGTCACCTTGGACCACATTTGAGGGCCCTGCAACGACTTTGTGAGAGCGGCGTCTCTCGAAGGTTTTCGCGCACTTCGTGTCGGCTGGCTATGCCGACTTGCTCGCTTTCGAACTACCGTCTGGTCAGGTTGGATGCCTCAGCTCTGGAGGGCGGGGGCTGCGCTCCGTCGAAGCCGGCATTCGCGTCCGACAATAACGAGGGTGGTCGGCAAGATATGGACGACTTCTCCGAGATGCGAACGGACCAAGCGCTCCTGATTCGGATCCATGACAGCGCCAGCGATGGCCGCGCACGGTTGTCCTTCCATACCTCATTCGAAAATCCGCTTGCCCCAGGCACACCGCCGCGCGAGAGCATCGAGGTGCGGGCGCTTGTGTTCTTTCCTGCCGAACAAACTTCTTCTCGAGCCATTCGCCGCATACGAGCGGCCCGGCCGGCGTCTGCGCTGACGCGGTGGTGGCAAAGGAAACCAGCGCGCAGATTTTCTGCCAGTTTGACCTGGCACGGTGATCCAGATCGCAGATTCCTTCGTTTCCCTGTCTTTCGAGGGAAACAGGTGCACCGGTCCATGATGAGACACTTTCAAATGAAGTCGCCAACTGTATCCCAAGGAGATGTGGAAGATGCGGTAAGAACAATCCTGACATGGATTGGCGAGGATCCCACACGAAACGGTCTCTTGGAGACGCCAGCCCGCGTGGCCCGCGCCTACAAGAGTTACTTTTCCGGTTACGCCCAACAACCGGAGGAGTTCTTGAAAAAGACGTTCGAAGAGACAGCCGGTTATGACGAGATGGTCTTGCTAAGGCGCATTCCGTTTCAGAGCCACTGCGAGCACCACCTCGCTCCCATCACGGGATTTGCTTGGGTGGGCTATCTGCCTCGAGACAGAGTGGTCGGCATTTCCAAACTAGCCCGCGTGGTGGAGGCCTATGCCAGTCGTCTGCAGATTCAAGAACGGCTCACCGCCCAGATCGCCGATACGGTGGAAAAAGCACTTCAACCGCTTGGAGTGGCGGTCCTCATCAAGGCGTCGCACCAATGTCTGAGTGGCCGCGGCGTGAAAAAGCACGGAGTGGATTTGACAACGACGCGCATGCTTGGTTGTTTTCGCACTGAGCCAGGATGGCGGCAGGAGTTTCTCTCTCTGGTGAACGCAGACGGTCCGGTCTAATCGGACGTCCGTGCGGTCGAATGAAATAGGCCTCACGTAATCCAACTCAATCCATCGTTAGAGGCGCGGGAGCTCTGTTGCCAGAACTCCAATTTACAACGTCCTCCAACGCAGTTGGGTGTTGGCGGCTGTCATTTGGCCTTAGCGCACGGCGCGAGGGTGGGCCGCCACAGCATCGAGCAGAAAAACTTGCGAATTGATCGGCTAACTCTACACCATACTTGTCACGATCTTATCCGCTTGGCGCCGGATTGCCTGAAGTTCAGAGGCGTCTTTGCGATCAAGGTTCAGGTACTGGTTCCTCATGCGGCCATTCGACGACAGTCGCGTCCGGTGCTTGGCTAGAAAATTCCAGTAAAGAGTCGTGAACGGGCACGCATCCTCGCCGATCGATTTGCTCGGATCGAAACGACAGTTACGACAGTGGTCGCTCATACGGTCGATGTAATTTCCGGAAGCCGCGTATGGCTTGGTCGCGAGTGCTCCACCATCCCCGTATTGGCTCATGCCAAGCGTATTGGTGAGCGACACCCAATCAATCGCGTCCCAAAACATCGACATGTGCCACCGATGCACTTCATACGGAGCAACACCCAGCAACATCGCAAACAGGCCTAAAATCATCAAACGCTCAATATGGTGGGCATAGGCATGCTCAATCGTGTGAGCGATCGCATCAGCGAGACAGCGCATTTCGGTTTCGCCTGTCCAATAGATGCGCGGCATTGGCAAATGGGCCCCGAGCACATTCTCGTCGGCATACTGGGGCATGCGTTGCCAATAGACGCCACGGACGTATTCCCGCCACCCCAGGATCTGACGGACGAATCCTTCCAAAGCATTCAGCGGCACCGCCTCATTCTTAAGTGCCGCCTCCATCACCTCCGTCGGGCTAAGACGGTGAAGGTTTAGCGGGCCGGAAAGCCGGGAATGAAAAAGAAACGGCTCGCCGTTTCGCATCGCATCCTGATAGGTCCCGAACAAAGGTAATCTGTTCGATACAAAATCGTTCAGCTGCTCAATAGCTTGTGCGCGAGTGATGGGCAGATCAACGTCTTCGAGCTTTCCCGGATTCTCAGCGAAGCGCTTCAGAACCAGATCGCGAACTTCGATGGTAATGGCGTCCATCTTTTGAGCGGGAAGCGAAGGGATCGCGGGACTAGACTTGCCGAATGATTTACGGTTCTCCGCGTCGAAATTCCACGCCCCGCCAATGGGCTTGCCGTACCGATCCATGAGGATGCCCGTTTTCTTCCGCATGTATCGGTAGAACGTCTCGAGAATGGGGCGCGGATGGTCAGCGATGAATGCTGCGAACTCCGAGCGCGAACAGAGAAAGTGGCGGTCGCTTCTGATTTCGAGTGGCTGTGGCAATCGCCGGAGCTTTTCTGCGACACGCCAATCGCCGGGTTCGAGCACGATTGTCCGCTCCGGATCAAAAGCATGCTGAGCCCTCGCTATTTCGGTCTCGAACGCCCCGGTGTTCGCAGGATCGTCAATCGAGACGTAATAAACCCGTCGACCCAGAGCGCCAAGTTCTTCGCGAAAATGTCGCATTGAAGCAAAGAAGTAGGCGAGCCGAAGCTTGTGTTGAACGATATAAGCAGCTTCCTCCAACACCTCCATCTGCAGCACCGCATCGCGATGCGGGTCGAACCCGTCGAAGGCCGCCGAGTTGGCGTCGAGCTGATCACCCAACACTATAACCAAGTGCCTTAATCGACCCTTTGACGACATCGACAACTCGGATTAGCTCAGCAAACGCTGCGCAGCGAGGTAACCGCAGTATGCGCTTCCCGCTCCGAGCAAAGCACCCCAAACGATGTCCACGACCGAAAGCGTCGTTGTCCAATTGCGCAGGATAGCCTGGTTGGTAAGGTCGTAAGTCGCATAAGTGAAGAATCCGAATAGTA
Source organism: Bradyrhizobium sp. (assembly GCA_021732175.1). Taxonomy (GTDB): domain Bacteria; phylum Pseudomonadota; class Alphaproteobacteria; order Rhizobiales; family Xanthobacteraceae; genus Bradyrhizobium. The sequence continues at coordinate 12,937 of JAKFVP010000007.1, read as the reverse complement.
GCCCGAGCAATGCGGCCCGGCCTGATGATTCAACATTATGCGCCGGAATTACTGCGAAGGTGATTAGTCCGAGAGGGTAAATCAAATAGAAGATGAGCGCTGGCCAGGGATTAGGCTCGGCGCGGACGATTTCACCAAGCGTGGCAAAATAGAAGCGCTGTCCCATCAGCTTCAGCCAGATCGCATCAACCAAAGCGAAGGGAGCGGCGACAGAAAAATAGAGTGCAATATAGGGCATGGCATCTCGAAGTGTCGATCGGCCTCTCGGTAACGTCTGAAAAGCCAAGTTGGATTATTGAGAATGGCCGCAATACTGCTTTTTTGCGGAGTAGAGGAGTTAGCTCATTCAGAGAATTTCGGACATATGGCGGCGGCGTATTCGCTTAACGGTAAACCAAAGAGCGGCTGCCGCGACTGGAACGAATGCGGCTGTCGCGTAGGCCGGATCGTATTTCCACAAGCCGGCATGGTGGGCAGCTTCAATCAGGTGGTGAAAGAGGGCTGTAGAGTAATAAGTGATCGCAGCAACCGACAACCCTTCTACAGTCGTTTGGAGCCGCAACTGCAGCCGGGTTCGGGTATTCATGGACTTCAGAAGTTGTTGATTCTGCTGCTCGAGTTCGACGTCCACCCGTGTGCGCAAGAGATTCGCGGCTCGCGTCAATCGAAGCGAGAGATTGGCCTGACGAGCTTCCACCGCGGCGCAGGTGCGCATTGCAGGCGTCATGCGACGTGTGAGAAAGGACGACCACGTCGGAAAACCCGGCGTCTTGCGCTCGCCTATGATTTGCAACCGTTGTGTTACAATTTCTTCGTACGCGCGGCTGGCACCGAAGCGGAACTGGCTGGCAGCCACGTCTGCCTCCACCTCGGCGGCCAAAGCCGTCAGCTCGTCGAGCATTTGATGATTATCTTTGAGCTGGCCTGCCTTGCGCATGCGTTCTGTGACTTCGACAAGGCGCTTCTCAGCGTTATTTATCGAAGGTGCAAGGCGCTGAGTTTCTGGCAGTCCCAGCAGCGCAAGGGTGCGGTATGTTTCGATATCAAGGAGATGCTGAGCCAGCGATCCCGTTCTTTCGCGACTCATGCCACGGTCTTGCAAAAGGATCCGCTGATATCCTTCGGGCGTAGGCTTAAAGTCGGTAGCTACGAGTGCGCTGCCCTCGGCGGTCTCCGCCACGGCGAGGCTGGTTTGGTCAAACAGGGCGAGCAGATCCTTATCTTCGGCATTTTCTTTGACGATGCTGAGATCGATAGCAACCAAGACCGGACCCGGCTGCGGGATGAGTTTCATGGCCGAAGCCAGCGCCGCCGCCAACGGATAAAACGCGCCAGCCCTCTGATCAAAGGGTGTTTCCCAGGTGTAAGTCGTGAATTCCGAATGTTGCTCCCACCTTAAAATTGTACCGCCCAACTGCACCCGATGGTGTTTGTCATGCTGCAACGGTGCGGGGAGCCCGCGAGATCGACAGAATGCGATGAGGTTCTCTCTGTCGGCCTGCAGTTGAGTGGCGGTCGTCAGAAATCCAAAACGAATCATGCGCGCTGGAGGCGACACCGGGTTGAAAGGCCTGGCGTGCACCTCGCCAAGCACTGTCGTTCGCATGGGATGCGAAGTTAATTTGGTAGCCTCGCTTTCGCCAATCGATACATCACTGCTCATGATGCTTTGGCTCCTCTTCAGCACGCCACTCATTAAGCCATTTTGCTGCGTCCGAGTCGATAATGCTTGCCGGGGAGGGCATTGGCGTTCAGGCCTGTCGCGAGAATATCCGGGTGGTCAACGAAACAACTGCAATGAGCACGGCGCAAATCACCGAGGTCAGAACGACTGACCGATCTGCGCCACGGCCGACTCCTGCAACCGCGATAGCGACCAGCGCCCATATGATGGTTGCAGCAAACGGCAAATTTCCTTGTGTAAGCCGGAGAAGGATCATCGCAACCAAGCCAAGAATAGTCAGTGAAAGAAGCGCGTAACCGGGAACAGACAATCCAAACCGGTTAAAACCGCAAGCGGGCGCGACTTCTGCGACGTTTACAAACGCGGCGCAGACGGCCCAACCGGCATACAGCGCAAAGGGAAGTACTACGGCCCACCACGACCATCCGGTTCGTGGGATATATTGCAGCGAAATCAGTAACGAAAGGGTCGCGGAAATCGCCATCACACCAAGAATAGGCATTGTTGCGATCAAAGGACCATGCTTGGCGGCGTATAGCCAGGCGCTCGAGCCGAAATACAGAACAAGCGCAAAAGGGGCAATTTTCAGCGTCGCGCCGCGGTACCGGACCGCTGTCAGCTGCCAGACACCATATCCCAACGCGAGAAGATAGATCGGGCCCCAAATAGAGAACGCATAGCCGGCGGGCTCGATCTGAGACGGCGTGCCGAACCGAACAGGATTTTCTCCACCTGCGAAGGGATTGACGAAAAACGGGAACAGCAGCTGCTGAATGGCTGCGATCAGAACCAGAATGCGTAAAGCGAGTTCGAACATCTTGGAATCATCGATCCGGTGGCTTGGCGGCCAATAGCCCTTCGCTGTGGCCGCAATACCTGCATTCGTAATAACGATTGCAAACTCGATTCAGATCACCGGCACGAATCGCAATTTGTGCTCTATCGGGAACGCTTCTTGGCCGAACCGACGCAGGAACCTGGAGTCGGTGCGGAGTTCAGGTTTCTGGACGGAGGCGGTACTGGCGACGCCCCGGCGCCAGCGCGGTAGTTTAGCCGGTAGTCAAACCTCGAAGCCCCTCGATGACTGATGGCGTACTCAAGCAGGGGCTAAACTGCATGCGGCGGAAAAATTTCTATCAACGGTGATCCGCGGTCGCGTTGCCGTCGTTTCCAGTCAGCGAAAAGCAATCCACTAGTTGATCGCTCACGCAAACTGGCGTGCGTAGTTAATGACACCAACGGAGAGACTTATGAACTCTGGATTTCGTTTCATCGTGGCGGTCGCCGCGATGCTGGCGGCCTTGGTTGGGCCGGGTGTGGCAAAAGCTGCCGATATCGTTGATACCGCGGTTGCGGCGGGTTCGTTCAATACTCTGGTAACCGCCGTAAAGGCCGCGGGGTTGGTTGGGACGCTGAAGGGGAAAGGGCCTTATACGGTTTTTGCACCCAATGATGCGGCGTTCGCCAAGTTGCCGCCCGGCACGGTGGAATCGCTTTTGAAGAACAAGGCGAAACTCGCTGCAATTCTCAAGTATCATGTGGTGCCTTGAAGCGTGAAGTCCGCCGCTCTCGCCGGCAAGTCGATTAAAGTCGCAACCGTGGCAGGGCTCCCGCTAAACGTTGACGGTACCATGGGTGTGCGGGTCAACGATGCTCGGGTCATTCAGCCGGACATCGAAGCGTCCAACGGTGTAATTCATGTTATCGACACTGTTCTCATTCCGCCCGCTCGTGCAAAGAAGGCACATCATTAACAGTCATGTTGATCAACTGCCCGGCGCCTTGCGCCGGGCAGCACCGATCAGGAGTAACTAGATCAGCGACCGCACGACGAAATCCGGAATGGCTCCGGTCGTTTGCATGCGCTTTACCAGGTCGGCATAGCGAAGCTTCTGATGAACACCGGTGCGCACCAGCGCCGTTCGCAGTCCCGCGCGCCTTCCACCGATGATATCATGTTCCAGACTGTCTCCGATCACGAGGGTACGGCGGGGCAGCATCGGTTTGAACAACATCAGCGCTTCCTCGAAGAACGACACTTCCGGTTTGCCGATCCAGAGGATATCGCCGCCCAATTGGCGATAGAGATTTGCGAGCGCGCCGCAACCGGGCTGCGGACCGCTTGGAGTCAGCATGATGAGATCTGGATTGCAGCAGAGGCCGGGGATTCCCGATTTCGCCGGCGAGGCGAGCTGCTCCCGATAGTGGTCCATCGAGAGCGCCGGAACTGAGCTGCCTGCGAAGAGCACGAAGTCGCAAGCCTCGCCCGGCTGAACAGCGTGAAGCCCGGCGGTGCCCAGCCGGTAGTCGTCATCGCCCTTGCCGATGACAAGCACGCGGGCTCCCGGCCGGAACGGCGGCGCAAGACGCCCCGCCTGGATCTTGCGACGGGCAAGGTCGCCGGACGTCAGCATGCTGTCAAACAGGTTGGAAGGTACGCCGAGCTTTGCCAGCCGCGCGATATTGGCTTCGGCTGTTTTCGCCGAGTTGGTAAGCAGCACAACCGGCTTTCCTTGATTGTGGAGCCAGTGCAACAGGTCGGTTGCGCCGGGAAACGGCGCACTGCCATCATGGAGCACGCCGAACTGGTCAATCAAGAACAGGTCGAACTCCTGCGCAATGACTTTGATGGAATGTACCAGACCAGGGGACTCTGTTGGAGCGGACATGGTGCCCTCAGGGATTGCAGGCGAGGCAGTGGCGCGGATCGGCTGCTGCAGGAACATTGTTGAGCTTCTCCTCGGATTCAAATAGACAGAGGTCGCAGCGGATAATTCGGCCCACCGCGAGGGGCACCGCTTGTCCACACCAGGCGCATGGCAGCCCGCGCCTTGTGTCGGTGATGCCAAATCCTGCCGCGCCGCAGCCAGGGCATTTCCGTCGCAAACGCCGGCCGAGCCTCGACGCCACCGCGCGGATTGCCGCCATCCGCGTCGGATTGCGGTCGGCCCGCATGTCGGTTGCCACACGAGCCTGCCCATGGGCGGATTGGCCGGCCATCCTGCCGATCGCAAGCCGAAGCCCGGACAGCGTTGTTACGCCCTTGGCCGGCGCGATCGTCCTGGCAGGATTATTTGCGGTTATGACCAGTGCGTGGCTGGGAAAGCGGACCTGCGCCAGGAAGCTGCCAAGGTCATCGCCGGGTCGGCACTCGATATGCGCGAAATTGGTCCTGGCGGTAAGCAGGCTTTCGTATATCTCACGGCCGCTGCGGTGGTCGACGAGAAGCAGCAGTTCCACGTTGGTGGCCACGAAGGGAAGCGATGGATGTGGTCCGAACGATCCTTCGTTGCCGAGGCCGAGAAAGATGCCCGTTTCCGCGATCGCGGCGCGCGCCTTGCGACGCGCAGTATCCAGCATGGTGCCGCGCCGCGCCACCTCGGGGGTAAATGTGCCGAATTGATCGGTGTCTAGCCTGCGCGTAGTGCGGAGGTTTGCCGAGAGATGGCGCCGCAAGGCAGGCAAGATTGCCTGTTCCTTGCCATGCATCGATCCGAGAGCAAAAATCTCGGCGCGATAATCGTGGGCATTCGAACTCATTCCGTCGCGCTTTCTCCTGCCATTACCGCCACATCCGAAATCGATGCTACGCCGATCCTTCCCGCGATAATGCCCGCGAGATTCGTGAGGATTCGATCGACCTGACCGGGTTCGACCAGGCTAACGACACAGACCATCCGGCTGGTGTTGCCGATCTCGCCGGTCTCTGCCCAAGGCGCGCCGCTGCCGCGTCCGCCGACGATATCCATCAGCGAATAGCCGGGCACGCCGAGTTCATCGAGCGCATTCACTACGCGATGCAACAGTGGCGCCTCAACGAAGATTTCCACCCGCTTTCGCATCAGCATTCGCGTCTTGCCGGCACTCATGCTGCAATCGCCTTGGCCACGGTAATATAGAGGGGTATGCCGATGGTGAGGTTGAAGGGAAAGGTCAGGCCGAGTGAGAGCGTCAGCGAAAGGGCCGGATTAGCCTTGGGCAGTGCCAGCCGCATCGCCGCCGGCACCGCGATGTAGGAGGCCGAGGCGCAAAGCGTCATCAGCACGGCAGTGCTGCCGGCCGACATGCCGAGCGCCGTTGCTACCGCCCCCGCGATGGCGGCGTTGATCAGAGGCATAACCGCCGCGAAACCTATGGTCGGCAGCGATAGCACCCGCCAGCCCTGCATCAAGCCCCGTCCGGCGATCAGGCCCATGTCGAGCAGAAAAATGCAGAGCAGTCCGGCAAAGGAGTCGAGGATGAAGGGCTTCAAGGCAGGCAACCCTCGCTCGCCGGTGAGGCAGCCGATCAGGAAGGCGCCGACAAGGATCACTATTGAGCTGTTGAAGAAAATTTCATGCAGAGTACCGCTGGAGGTTTTGGACTCGCCCCGCCGCGCGATCAGAAGCGCCGAGAAGATCGCCGGCGTCTCCATGGCCGCGGCCACAGCCACCATGTACCCGTCATAGGCAATGCCGAGCTGGCCGAGCGTGCTGGTGATTGCGACAAGAGTTACTGCGGAGATCGATCCGTAATGCCCTGCGATAGCCGCCGCATCCACCCGCTCGAGCTTCGAGATGAGGCGCAGCGCGGTATAGGCGATGAAAGGGATGCAGAACGACAGCATGATGCCGGCGCCCAAGGCGGCGATCAGCTCGTAACGTAGCCCCTGATGGGCGACCTCCGCGCCGCCGCGGTAGCCGATCGACATCAACAGATACAGTGCGAGGAATTGTGCGATCGAGCGCGGCACCGACAGGTCCGAACGGGCGAAGGAGGCGCCGAGCCCGAGCACGAAGAACATGACCGCGGGCGACAGCAGGTTTTGCGAAGCGAGGCTGAACATGGCCTCCGTTCTGGCCGGGCCCGGCTTGCGCTACAAATTGATAATAGGTAAACTCATCATCAATAAATTTGATGATGATGCATGCCCCGCCCGTTGGTCAATCTCGATATAGACCTGATCCGAACCTTCGTGACGATCGCCGGTCTTCGCAGTTTCACGCGGGCGGCAGCGCTGCTGCGCCGGCAGCAGTCCACCATCTCGCTTCAGATCCGCCGACTCGAGGAGGTCGTTGGCGAACGGCTGCTTGATCGCAGCCCCCAAGGCGTAACGCTGACTGCCGAGGGTGAAACCTTCCTGGAATCGGCGCGCAAGATGCTCGATCTTAACGACGAGATCATTTCACGTGTGCGGGAGCCCCAAATGCAGGGCCTCGTGAGACTTGGGTCGCCGGAGGATTTCGCTACGCGCCACCTTCCGAACGTACTGGCGCGGTTCTCCCAGGCCTATCCCCATGTCGCGCTCGAGGTGACTTGCGACCTCACAATGAACCTGATCGAGCGCTACAAGGAGGGGACGCTCGATCTGGCACTAATCAAGCGGGAGCGTTCCGTCGAGGCTGTAGGCCTGCGCGTCTGGCGCGAACCGCTCGTGTGGGTTAGCGGCGGGCTGGATATCAACTCGGTGTCCACGCTTCCGCTGGCGGTATCCCCCAGACCTTGCGTCTACCGAAAACGCGCGACCGAAGCGCTCGACCGGGCCAAACGTTCGTGGCGTATCGCCTATACTTGCGGCTCGCTTGCCGGCACCATCGCTGCGGTCAAGGCAAGACTCGGCATCACCGTGCTGCCGAAGGACATGGTACCTCCGGATCTCGAAGTCATCGACGGTAGGCCGTTGCCTGACCTTAAAGATACGGAAATCGCGCTACTCGAGCAGCATCTGTCGGCGCCCGGCCAGCGACTCAAAGAGCACATCATCCGTTCTTTGAGTACGCCTGCCACTTGGTAGACCAAGGCCAAAAAGACGGTAGCGATTGGCGTGCGCGAGCTTCGCGTTTTGAATGGCCATGGTTGATCGAGCTTGGCGGACGAGCCGTTGTCAATCGAACATATGCCGGCGGCGAATTCTTCTAACGAGATATCAAAGGCTGACCGACCCAGCGTAGGATCACGCCTGGCCCCGGCCGCCCTGATGCTGCCCCTCACGACCAGGATGCAATCTTGCTACTGAAGAGTTGCTGAACGTGCTTGGCGGCCACCTTGGCGATTGCGCGGACGAAAGCTACTTCTGCTGTCCCTCGGGCCGGCCTCCACTGTCAGGGCCTTGTCCTGTCGTCGACCCGGTTGGCGCTGTGCGCCTATCCGGTGCAGGATTTGCCGGCTGATAAGGCTTGGGCGTGTTAGGATCAATGCGATCGGTTGCCAGCTGATTGTTATGAGCCGCGCCGTTGGACGTTACGGCGGCGCCAGGCCCCGTCCGATAGCCCGTCACGAGCAGAGCCATCGCAACGAGAGATACTACGAAAAGTCCGCCGAGCTCAATTCCGGCGCCCGACGGCTCGCCGCGACGCGACCGGCCGTCGCCTTCCAGTGCCACGGCCGCAATCTCTCGATTGTGCCGGGATCGCAGAAAAGAAATGAAAAAGCCGGCGGCAACGACAATGCCTGCGGCAAGGGTGAAAAACATTAGCCATGTAATGGGTGCGTCGCCGCTCATTGCGAATCTCCTGCTTCTGGTTGTCTCCAGAGTTCAAACCCGCAATGCCGGAAGTGTTCCTTTGAGACGGTCGCGAAAATGCGGACCTCGTGGTGCGGGCGCCATGTGTGTCAACTTGATCTGACAATCATGCTCCGGCAGCTCGATCAGTCTGGAATCCGTGTGAGGCGCGGTCGCCATATGCCCATGATGACGTTGGCGATGCCAACCGCCAACAGGACCCACAGCGAGTTCTGCTCGGCGCCGAGCGAAGCGGCAAGCGTTGTGGCGTCGGCTTGGCCGGCGAGCACTCGCGCACCCAATTCGGCTTCCTGCTGCATCGGACCCTGTACGGCGGCAAAGCCCCATTCGAAGACCAGAATGCCAGTGGCGAGCTTCACCCACGCCCAGCCGGCGTTGTGGAAGGCGCGGTTCACGGCAATGGCGAGCAGCCCGGCGACCAAAGTCAGGGCCATAGACGGCAGGAAAATCCAGGTGGCAATGCCGGCCATCGCCGTGCGCATGAGGACGTATTGCGATAGCGATGACGGCGGCGGAGTCAGGCTGAATAGCACAAGGATGCACGCCATCGCGCCCATGAGTCCGATCGCGCCGATCGTGTGCAGGAACTTCATCAGCCGTCGCATCGTCTGCCGGCCTTTCAGGATGCTGCAGCGAAAATCTTCTTCAGGGCTGCCTTGTCCACCACTGATTTTGCTCGACGACAGCCAGACGCGGCTCTGGACGCTGCGACAGCTGGGAACAAGCAAGATCGGGTCATGGAGTTTCGTCCCCTCAACGAATGGCATGACGCGCTGGATTACCTTGGAGGCAGGAAAATTTTCTCGCCGCCCCGACCTCAGTTGTGCACCTTCAGTTGAAGGCTGATCAGATTGTCGATGGCGCGGTGGGCGCCGCGAACCGCCTCGTGGCGGGTGGGATGAACGTCACTAAATTCATGATCGAGCTCGAAGAAACGCCAGCGCCATCCTATGGGCGCGATCGTCTGAACCAACTCGTACTCGTAGCCCCTGTACTGCACCGACTGTTCTCCTTGCGGACATTTCGACGCAAGCAATCAGCATCACGATACTGCGGGCGCGATTTCATCGCCGCCGGGCAAATTGTCGCCGCTGCCCGCGCATGACGGGCAGATATCTGGAACCCTCCGATCCCAGGAACTCGAGCATGGCCTGAGCGGCCGGCAGCAGCACCTTGTCAGATCGCCTGATGGCATGCCAGTGGCGCATCACGGGCAGTCCTTCCAGTCTGACGGCAACAAGTCTTCCTTCATCGAGTTCGTGCGACACGGTGTGTTGCGAGATAAAGGCGATACCGAGACCCGCGATCACCGACTGTTTGATGGTTTCGTTGCTGTCTGCCTCAAGGCCGATCTTGGGCTTTAAATCGTGCTGCTCGAAGAAGCGTTCCATCAACATGCGTGTGCCAGAGCCGCGTTCCCGGCTGATGAATATCTCTTCGACAAGGTCGAGCGGCGAACACTTCCGTCGCTTCGACAAGGGATGACCGGGGGACGCGACGATCAGGTGCGGATGTTCCCCGAGCGGCCGCATTTCGACTTCCAGGTCGGCCGGCGGCTGCCCCATGATCGCAATGTCCAGATCGTATCCGCGCAGCGCCGCATGAATCTCCTGGCGATTGCCGATCTTCAGCGTGACATCGATCTTCGGGTATTTCTGGGAGAAGGCCGCGATGACGAACGGCACGAAATATTTGGCCGTGCTGACTGCGCCGATCGACACGCGTCCGCCGGTGCGTCCGGCGATCATGTCGAGCGTCTGCTCGCAGTCGAGCAGCGCAAGATCAACCCTTTCCGCAAGGGCCAGAACGGTTTGGCCGACCTCGGTGAGTGCCATGCCGCTGCCGGTGCGCTGGATCAGCGGCAGGCCCGCCAGCGCCTGCAGATTGCGAAGCTGAAGGGTGACCGCGGGCTGGGTAAGGGCGAGGCTGTTAGCGGCCGAAGTGATTGATCCCGTTGCCTGAACGGCGCTGAGCGCCCGCAGCTGACGTATCGTCAGGTCGCGCGCGAAACGGCCAGCCATCGCGGTCTCCCATAAATTTTCCTTTGGTCCGATCAAAGATAATAAAATTTCCCTTATTTGGCAATTCACGCGTTGATGTGTCGAAGGCGTCTTGTCGCCGAGTCGTGCGGTCGAGCTCCGTTCAAGAGAGCGTCGATCATCCGGGGAGGATCGCGTGGACGAACGCTCGACCTTGCACGCCTGTCTCGGCCGCTATTCGGCCGAACATGCCCTTCTCGCCGCGAATGCCGCAGTCATCCTCGCCCTCGCGAAAGCTGCCATCGTGCTGTCGGACGTCATTGCGGCCGGGCCATTGATGGAAGTCTCGGCGCGCGATTCAGGCGTCAATGCCGATGGGGATAAGCAAACGAAGATCGACGTATTTGCAGACGCGCTGTTCTGCGCGGCCATGCGTAACGTGCCGGTTGCCGCGGTGCTGTCGGAAGAAAGCGATCTTCCGGTCGAACTGGACAGTGGGGCACCGCTGTGCGTTGCCATCGACCCTCTCGACGGGTCCGCCAATCTCGACAATAACATTTCAGTCGGCACGATCTTTTCGATTCGGCCCCGAGGCCGCGACGTGCTCTCGACCTTTTTCGAACCCGGCACCGGGCAGTGCGCCGCGGGCTTCTTCATCTACGGTCCGCAGACGTTGCTCGTGCTCGCGATCGACAAGAGTGTCGCCATCTATGCGCTCGACAGGCAAGAGAAGGAATTCGTACTGATCCGGCAAGCTTTCAGCATTCCGCCGGACACTACCGAATACGCCATCAACGCGTCCAATCGCCGGCACTGGAACGGCGCCGTGCGTGCCTATGTCGACGATTGTGTAGCCGGTGTCACGGGCGAACGCGGTCGCGACTTCAACATGCGCTGGATCGGCTCGCTTGTGGCGGAAGCGTACCGCATCCTGATGCGCGGCGGCATCTTCCTTTATCCCGCGGACATGCGTCCCGGTTATCGCGAAGGCCGTCTGCGTCTGCTCTACGAGGCCCATCCCATTGCCTTGATCATGGAATGGGCCGGAGGTGCGGCCAGCAGCGGCCGGGCGCGCATCCTGGAATTGTCGGCGCGAACGCCGCATCAGCGTGTGCCGCTGATCATGGGCTCGTCGCGGCTGGTGCGCGACGTCGACGCCATGCACGAGGGTGTCGAGCCGCTATTCGAAGCCGGCGACGCGCCCTTGTTTGCGCGCCGCGGCCTGTTCCGGTGACATGCAGAGATGTCGCGCCGGCACCCCATCATATCGATCACTGGATCCTCCGGCGCCGGCACGACCTCGGTCAAGAAGACGTTCGAGAACATCTTTCGTCGCGAGAACGTTACCGCGGCCTTCATCGAAGGCGATGCATTCCATCGCTACGACCGCGCCGAGATGCGCAGCAAGATGGTGGAAGAGACCGAGCGCGGCAACAAGCATTTCAGCCACTTTAGCCCCGAGACCAATTTGTTCGAGGAGCTGGAAAAACTGTTCCGCGATTACAGCGAGTCCGGGACCGGCACCACGCGGCACTATGTACACGACCAGGAGGAGGCGGCGCTATATGGCGGCGCACCCGGCACTTTTACGGCATGGGCGCCGCTGCCTGAAAATTCCGATCTTCTGTTCTACGAAGGCCTGCACGGCGCCGTCGTCACCGACAAGGTGAATGTCGCCAAATATGCCGATCTCAAGATTGGTGTCGTGCCCGTGATCAATCTCGAATGGATCCAGAAGCTTCACCGGGACCGCAGGGACCGCGGCTATTCGACGGAGGCGGTCACCGACACGATCCTGCGCCGGATGCCAGATTACGTGAACTACATCTGTCCGCAGTTCGCCGAGACCGACATCAATTTCCAGCGCGTGCCGACGGTCGATACGTCGAACCCTTTCATCGCGCGCTGGATACCGACGCCGGATGAATCGATGGTGGTGATCCGCCTGAAGAATCCGCGCGGCATCGATTTTCCCTATCTGCTGTCGATGATCCCGCACAGCTTCATGTCGCGCGCCAATTCGATCGTGATCCACGGCGCGAAGCTCGATCTTGCGATGCAGCTCATCCTCACCCCGCTGATCCTGCAACTGATGGAAAGAAAGAGGCGCACGATATGAACGCATTGGCATTCCCTACCGTCGCCCATACCGAAGTTTCGCATGCCGCGATGGCGAATGCGGTTCGCTTCCTCGCTGTCGACGCTGTCGAGCGCGCCAAGTCCGGCCATCCCGGCATGCCCATGGGCATGGCCGATGTCGCCACCGTGCTGTTTTCCCAGTTCCTGAAATTCGACGCTGCCGATCCGAACTGGCCCGATCGCGATCGCTTCGTGCTGTCGGCCGGTCACGGCTCGATGCTGCTCTATGCGCTGCTCTATCTGACCGGCTATGAAGGCGTCACGATCGAGGAGCTTAAGGCGTTCAGGCAGTGGGGCTCCAAAACACCGGGCCATCCGGAATACGGCCACACGCCGGGCGTCGAGACGACGACGGGACCGCTCGGGCAGGGGATCGCCACCGCGGTCGGCATGGCGCTGGCCGAGCGATTGATGAATGCAAGGTTTGGCGATGATCTGGTCGATCATTTCACCTATGTCGTCGCCGGCGACGGCTGCCTGATGGAAGGGATCTGCCAGGAAGCGATTTCGCTCGCCGGTCATCTTGGCCTCAGCCGCCTGATCGTGCTGTTCGACGACAATCAGATTTCGATCGACGGCAAGACGTCGCTGTCGTGTTCGGACGACCAGCTTGCGCGCTTTGCAGCGTCGGGC
>JAKFVP010000230.1 GCA_021732175.1 Bradyrhizobium sp. | reverse complement strand
GCGCCACCGGACAGGTGACCAGCGACAGCTTCAGGGAGCCTTTCCAATAGGCGCGGGGTGCCATTACAATCTCCGGGAACGGGGCGGGGTCAGGAACTTGAACGGCAACCGGCCGTTTTCGTTCCGGAAACCGCCGCCAGGCAAGGATTGTTCGTGCACAAGAGCCTGACCACCTACTGGAAGAAGCGCGATTTCGAGAAGACTTCGGAGCCTTCCGGCGACGTCAAGGTGGCGCCGTCAAAGCAGCGGCGTTTCGTCATCCAGAAACACGCGGCGACGCGGCTGCACTATGATTTGCGGCTCGAATGGAATGGCGTGTTCAAGTCCTGGGCGGTGACGCGCGGGCCCTCGCTCGATCCGCATGACAAGCGCCTCGCGGTCGAGGTCGAGGATCATCCGCTCGATTATGGCGATTTCGAAGGCACCATTCCCGAGGATCAGTATGGCGGCGGCACAGTGCAATTGTGGGACCGCGGCTATTGGGATTGCCCCGATCCCGAGCGCGGTTTTGCCAAGGGCGACCTGAAGTTCAACCTGCATGGCGACAAGCTGCATGGCAGTTGGGTGCTGGTGCGGATGAAGGGCGATCGTTACGGCGGCAAGCGTACCAACTGGCTGCTGATCAAGCATCGCGACGAATACGCGCGCGAGGGCGATGAGAACGACATCCTCGATGAGGATCGCTCGGTGGCTTCCGGCCGCTCGATGGCCGAGATCAAGGCGGGCAAGGGCAGGGCGCCGAAGCCGTTCATGCTGGCGAAGGGGAGCAAGGCCAAGGCGGATGCCACCTGGGATTCCAACCGGGGCTCGGCGGCGGAGGCGCGGGCGAAGACGAAAGCTGCTTCCGCACCGGCAAAGTCAACGAAGGCTGCGGCGAAGAAGGTCTCGGCGATGCCCGACTTCGTTCCGCCGCAGCTCTGCGCATCGGTGGAGCGCCCGCCGAGTGGGGCTGCGTGGTGTCACGAGATCAAGTTCGACGGCTATCGCGTGCAGCTTCGCGTCGAGGGCGGCGAGGTCGCGCTCAACACCCGCAAGGGCCTCGACTGGGCGGGAAAATTTCCGGCCATCGCCAGGGAAGCGCAAAGCCTGCCGAATGCAATGATCGACGGCGAGATCGTGGCTATCGACCACAATGGCTTGCCGGATTTTTCCGCCTTGCAGGCGGCGATCGCCGACGGCAAGACCGGCAATCTCGTCTACTACGCATTCGACGTGCTGTTCGCCGACGGAGAAGACCTTCGTGCCTTGCCGCTGCGCGAGCGCAAGGCGCGGCTCAAGCGCCTGCTGGAGGCGCGCAAGGGCAAGGGGAAGGACAAGGCGAAGCAGATACTCTATGTCGAGCATTTCGAGGAGGACGGCGAGGCCGTGCTGGAATCCGCCAAGCGGCTTCAGCTCGAAGGCATCATCTCCAAGAAGCTCGATGCGCGCTATCACTCCGGGCGCACCGAAAGCTGGACCAAGGCCAAGGTGCGCGCCGGACACGAGGTGGTGATCGGCGGCTGGAAGACCACCAACGGCAAATTCCGCTCGCTGATGGCCGGCGTCTATCGCGGCAAGCATCTCGCGTTCGTCGGCATTGTCGGTACCGGCTTTGGCGCCGACAAGGTGCGCCGGCTGATGCCGCATCTGAAGGCGAATGCGTCGGACAAGAGCCCGTTCAGCGGCGACAACGCGCCGAAGGCCGCGCGCGACGTGCACTGGCTGAAGCCGAAACTGGTCGCCGAGATCGAGTTCGCCGGCTGGACCGCGGATAACAACATCCGTCAGGCTGCGTTCAAGGGCCTGCGTGAGGACAAGCCGGCGCGTGAGGTGGAGGCAGAGATGCCAACCAAGGTCCAGGTCGCAAGGCCGATCATTGCAAAATCGTCGGCCAGGAAGGGCGCCGAGGTGATGGGCGTCGCCATCTCCAATCCGGACAAGGCGCTGTGGCCGGATGGCGGCGACGGCGCGCCCGTGACCAAGCTCGATCTCGCGCATTATTTCGAAGCGGTCGGCGATTGGATGATCGGGTATCTCAAGGGCCGGCCGTGCTCCGTGGTACGCGCCCCCGATGGCATCGACGGCGAGACGTTCTTCCAGCGCCATGCCATGACGGGGACGTCGAAACTGCTCGAGCTTGTCAAGGTGTCGGGCGATCGCAAGCCCTACATCCAGATCGACCGCGTCGAGGGGCTGGCGGCGGTGGCGCAATCCGGCGGCGTGGAGCTGCATCCCTGGAATTGTGCGCCCGGTGCGCCCGACGTGCCGGGCCGGCTGGTGTTCGATCTCGACCCCGCACCGGATGTCGACTTTTCCGAGGTGGTCGTGGCCGCGAAAGACATGCACGAGCGGCTTACCGCCGTTGGCCTGGAAAGCTTCTGCAAGACCACCGGCGGCAAGGGGCTGCACGTCGTGACGCCGCTGTTATCGGGCGCAAAGGATCGGGTGCAGTGGAAGGAAGCCAAGGCGTTTGCGCAAGGCATTTGCCAGTGGATGGCAAATGACAATCCCGAGCAGTATCTGCTCAACATGTCCAAGCAGAAGCGCAAGGGAAAGATTTTTCTGGATTATCTCCGCAACGACCGCATGTCGACGGCAGTCGGCGTGCTCTCGCCTCGCGCACGTCCCGGCGCAACGGTATCGATGCCGCTGACCTGGACGCAGGTGCGCGGCGATCTCGATCCCAAGCGCTACACGCTGCGCACGGTGCCGGCGCTTCTGAAGAGGAGCAAGGCGTGGGACGGCTATGACGATGCTGCCGGCCCGATCAGGCCGGCGATCAAGAAGCTGGTGGAGAAACTGTAGCTGCACGTAAGTCGTCATCCCCCGCGAAAGCGGGGGATGGGTATCCAGTACGCCGGGCTCTATCAGCTCTGGCGCTGACGCCTCTGGAATACTGGATCACCCGCTCCTGTACGCAATTGCGCACAAGGCGGGTGATGACAGCTTTCTGTTGGCGACAGCCTTGCTGTCGCGAGTGCTTGCTCTGCCTCAGAGCTTCCCAAGCAACAGCAATATCAGCAGGATCACGATGATCAGGCCGAGGCCGCCGCCGCCGTAATAGCCGGTGCCGTAAAACGGCCCGCCGCCAATGCCGGAAAATCCGCCGAGCAGGGCGATGATCAGAATAATCAGAATGATGGTACCAATAGACATGCGTTTCTCCTCCGCCCGCACGCGGGCGCTCCAGCCCGCTCAGCGGGCGCATTTGTCAACTTCCTCTCGTGCGGGGAAACCAACCGGAACCATGAAAGTTCCGATTTTTGCGACGCCATATCGCAGCCCTTTCGCTCGGCGAAAGCGGAACTACATTGAGTTGACAGAACGGAGAGCAGGGATGCCCGGCCCATTGATCGTTTCGATTCCACACAGCCTCGGCCGCGAGGAGGCGACGCGCCGTCTCAAGACGGGGCTGTCGCGCGCGGCGTCGCATCTGCCGGTGCTCAACGTCGACGAGGAGCGCTGGGAGGACAGCCGCATGATCTTTCGCGTCCGCGCGCTGGGGCAGGCGGCTTCCGGTCATGTCGATGTTGCCGACGATCACGTGCGGGTGGAGGTGACGCTGCCGTTCCTGCTGCAGCGCTTTGCCGAGATGGCGCAGGCTGCCATTCGCGACCGCGGCACCAAGCTGCTCACCAAGAAGTAGGGACTAGAGCATGATGGCTCTTAGTTGAATCAGTAGTCCCGGCGGACTCAGTTCACCTCTCCCAAAGGGAGAGGTGAACTTTTGATACCGCACCCAGCTCAACATAATCTCATCACGCTTTAGCGAACGCCCGAAAAGGCCAGCACCGTGCGCGGCGGCGCCTTGGTCTCGGCGCCAGATGCGAATTCGGCCGAGCCCTGCTTGAGCTCGGCGGTGCTCAACACCTGCTGCCAGCGTGCATATTCCGGCAGTTTCGGCAGATGGAAAGCGATCTCCTCCGGCGCGGCGTTCAGCACGATGAAAATCGGTGCGCCCTCTGACGTGGTGGGGCTGAGCACGTAGGAGAGGAAGCGGCCTTCCGGAAATTTCCAGTCTTCCTCTTTCATCTCGTCCGCTGCCGGCGTCAGCCACAGCACGCCGAAAGAGCCGTCCGCGCGCCGTCCGTCCAGCCAGCCATGGCCCTTCACTTGCGGAAACTGCCTGCGCAATCCGGTGAGGTGGCCGATGAAGTCGGTAAAATCCTCGGCCTCGTGGCCGAGATTGTTCCAGTTCACCCAGCCGATCTCGTTATCCTGGCAATAGGCGTTGTTGTTGCCGGCTTGCGAATTGCCGACCTCGTCACCCGCCAGGATCAGTGGCAGGCCCTGCGCCAGCAAGAGACAAGCAAGCTGATTGCGGCGCAATTGCCGCCGCAGCGCGAGGATGGCCGGATCGTCGGTCGGGCCTTCATGGCCGCAATTGTTGCTGTGATTGTCATTGGCGCCGTCGCGATTGTCCTCGCCATTGGCGAGATTGTGCTTCTCGTTGTAGGCAAAGAGATCGGCGAGCGTGAAGCCGTCATGCACGGTGATGTGGTTGACGGACGCGCGCGGTCTCCTGCCGTCATGGTTGAACAGGTCGGAGGAGGCGGTCATGCGGCTCGACACTTCGCCGATCAGGCTGCCTTCGCCGCTCCAGTAGCGCCGCATGGCACTGCGATAGCGATCGTTCCATTCCGACCATTGCGAGGGGAAGCCGCCGACCTGATAACCGCCGAGGCCGACGTCCCAGGGCTCGGCCACCAGCTTGACCTTCGCCAGCACGGGGTCCTGGCGAATGGCGGTGAGAAAGCCGCTATGGCGGTCAAAGCCGTTCGGCCCGCGCGCCAGCGTGGTGGCGAGGTCGAAGCGGAAGCCGTCGACATGGCAGACCTCGACCCAGTAGCGCAGGGAATCCATCACCATCTGCAGCACGCGCGGATGGGTGAGATTGACCGAGCTGCCGCAGCCGGTGAAGTCGTCGTAATAGCGCGGGTTCTCCGGCTTCAGCCAGTAATAGGAGGCGTTGTCGATGCCGCGGAACGATAGTGTGGGCCCGAGATGATTGCCCTCGGCGGTGTGGTTGTAGACGACGTCGAGCATCACCTCGATGCCGGCATCGTGCAGCCGCGCCACGGTGGTGCGGAAGGCGTCCAGCGCATTGTCCTGGGCGTAGCGCGCTTCCGGGGCGAAGAAGCCGATGGTGTTGTAGCCCCAGTAATTGACCAGTTTCTTCTCTACCAATATGCGGTCGTCGATCAGCGCGTGTATCGGCAGCAGTTCCACCGTGGTGACGCCGAGCCGCTTGAGGTGATCGATCATCGCCGGTGAGCAGAGCCCGCCATAGGTGCCGCGCAATTGCGCTGGAATATCGTCGCGGAGCTGCGTCAGGCCCTTCACATGGGCCTCGTAGATGATGGTGTCTTCCCAGGGAATGCTGGGACGCGCTTCGGGGCGGCCTTGAAAGGTCTCGTCGACGACGACGGCCTTCAGCATGCCGCGGGCATTGTCGCGGCGGTCGAAGGAAAGATCCTCGCGCGGGCTGCCGACGCGAAAGCCGAAATGCGCATCGCTCCACACCAGCCGTCCGGCCAGCCGCCGCGCATAGGGGTCGATCACCAGCTTGTTGGGGTTGAAGCGATGGCCGCGCTCGGGCGCATAGGGGCCGTAGACGCGATAGCCGTAGAGCTGACCGGGCGCCACATCGTTGAGGTAGCCGTGCCAGACGTCCTCGGAGCGCTCCGGCAGTTCGATGCGCTCGAGCTCGCGGCGGCCCTGGGCGTCGAACAGGCAGAGCTCGACCTTCTCCGCATTGGCCGAAAACAGCGCAAAATTGGTGCCTCGGCCGTCCCAGCTTGCTCCCAGGCGGGACGGCGTACCGGCAGTGAGGCGCATCCAATCAGCTTTCGGGTACGAGGAAGATCGCAGCCAGCGGCGGAATGGTGAGATTAAGTTCGTAACCATTGCCTTGCAACGCCTCGACGGACCCGGCGTTTCCGACATTGCTGCCGCCATAATGGGCAGAATCGGAATTGAGCGCCTCGCGCCACTTGCCTGCGAACGGCACCCGGACACGGTAGTTGTAATAGACGTTCGGTGAAAAATTCACGACGACCACGCAAACCGCGCGCGGGGAAAATCCCTTGCGCAGCCAGGCGAACACGTTGTGGGCGGCATCGTCGGTGACGAGCCATTCGAAGCCGGACTCCTCGCAGTCGAGTTCGTACAGCGCCGGCGTCATGCGATAGAGCTGGTTGAGATCGCCAACCAGCGCCTGCACGCCGGCATGGTTTTTCCTGTCCAGTAGATGCCAGTCCAGCGAATGATCGTGGGTCCATTCGCGTGCCTGGGCGAACTCGCAGCCCATGAACAAGAGCTTCTTGCCGGGATGTCCGAACATGAAGCTGTAATAGGCGCGTAAGTTGGCGAAGCGCTGCCACTCGTCGCCGGGCATGCGCCCCAGGATCGACCGCTTGCCGTGCACGACCTCATCGTGCGAGAGCGGCAGGATGAAGTTCTCCGAGAAGGCGTAGTGCAGGCCGAACAGGATGTCGCCGTGGTGGAATTGGCGGTGTACGGGGTCCTTGCCGATATATTTCAGCGTGTCGTGCATCCAGCCCATGTTCCACTTGTAACCGAAGCCGAGCCCGCCATGGTCGACCGGGCGTGACACCTGCGGCCATGCGGTGGATTCCTCGGCCGCGGTCATCGCCTGCGGGAAGCGGGCATAGAGTTCGGTGTTGAAGCGGCGCAGGAAGGCGATCGCCTCGATGTTTTCCCGCCCGCCATGCTTGTTGGGGACCCAGGCGTCGGCGGGTCTGGAGTAATCGAGATAGAGCATGGAAGCGACGGCATCGACGCGCAGGCCGTCGATCCCGTAACGCTCCAGCCAGAACAGCGCATTGGAGACCAGCAGATTGGTCACTTCGGTGCGGCCGTAATTGTAGATCAGCGTGCCCCAGTCGAGGTGCCGGCCCTGGCGGGGATCGGCGTGCTCGTAAAGCGCGGTGCCGTCGAAATGGCCGAGCCCGTGCGGATCGTCGGGGAAATGACCGGGCACCCAGTCGAGCAGCACGCCAATGCCCTCGCGGTGACAGGCATCGATAAGCGCGATGAAATCCTCCGGCGAGCCGAAGCGGCTGGTCGGCGCAAACAGCCCGGTCGGCTGATAGCCCCAGGAGCCGTCAAAGGGATGCTCGCTGACGGGGAGGAATTCGACATGGGTAAAGCCCATATCTCTGACATAGCCCGGCAGTTGCTCGGCAAGCTCGCGATAGGTCAGCCAGTTGTTGCCGTCCTTGCGCCGCCATGAGCCGAGATGCACCTCATAGATCGAGATCGGCGCGCTGCGGCTGTTGATGCCTGATGGCGCCGGGCGCGGCCGCGGCAATTTGGCGGGGTCGACCACGATCGAGGCCGTCTTCGGCCGCACTTCGGCGGCAAAGGCCAGCGGATCGGATTTCATCGGCAAATGCTGGCCGCGCGGGCCGATGATGTCGAACTTGTAGTGATCGCCGGCTCGCGCCCGCGGGATGAACAATTCCCAATAGCCGTTGCCGCGCACGCGCATGGGATGCCGCCGCGGATTCCAGTAGTTGAAATCGCCGACCACGCTGACCCGCCGCGCGTTCGGCGCCAGCACTACGAAGGCGACGCCCTCGACGCCGTCAAGCGTCATCGGATGCGCGCCGAGCTTGTCGTAGACGCGCTGATGCGTGCCTTCGCCGAGCAGATAGAGGTCATAATCGGAAAGGACAGGCGGGAAGCGATAGGGGTCTTCGAGCTCGACCAAATTGTTGCCGAAGCGCGCACGCAGCTGATAGTGCCCGGCTCCTTCAGGCGCTGCGCCTGCGAACAGCCCGGCCTCGTGGATGCGAGTCAGCTTGGCGGCATCGCCGTATGCGCCGACCGCAACGACTTGCGTCGCCTCGGGCAGGAAAGCGCGGACGACGGTCTTGCCGCCTTCCTTGTGCAGGCCGAGATAGCGGAAGGGATCGGAGTGGCGGCCCTCGACGATTGCATAGGCTTCGGCAGAAAGCTTGGTCATTCACGTCACGGTCGGTTGCTGCGCCAGCATGCGCAGAATGGCGGCCAAAGGGAAGTGCAGCCGGTCCACCCGATGCGCCGCCTCATATTCGATCTCGTAGATGGCCTTTTCCAGCAGGAAAAAGTCAATCAACTGCTGCGCCACCCAGGGGTCATCCGGCCACAGATGCGCGTCGTTCATGGTCTCGCGGTAGCCGGAAAGGAAGACCTCGACCGAGCGGTCGCGCCACTCGCCGAGCTGCACCGCCAGCCGGCCATGCTCGTCCGGAGCCACGGTCAGTGCCCGCCGCAGCGCCGCTTCGGCAGCGGTCTCGATGGAATGGATCAGGCCTGCGACGTCGCGCACCGCAGGCATCTTGCGCCGGCGCTGGGCCAGCGTACGGCCGGCCTCGCCCTCGAAGCCGGTAATGAAGACATCGTCCTTGACGATCAGCACCTGACCGAGCGCGAAATTACCGTGATGGCGAATGGCCATCAGCGCAAGGTCGCGCGGCGGCAGCGCGTTGAGGATGCCGGACAGGGCGCTCTTCCGCGCCGCGAACTGCTCGATCAGGGGCCGGTCGGTTTCGCGCAGCGAGCTTCGATACAGCTTCAGTGCGTCCAGAGTGCGATCGGCACCGTCGCTGATTTCGAGCTTCCAGCGCTGCCAAGCGGTGTCATCGATCGGCTCGGGCATGAAATCCGCGTTGCCCGTGTCCGCCGCCAGCGCCAGATGCAGCTCGGCCAGCCGTCGCCCGATCTGCGTCATCTGCCGCAGCGGCACCTGCTCTTCGCCGTCGCCGTCCTGCAACAGGCGCCGTTCCTCTACAAAGCGGTCGAGATAGCCCGAGGTCACCGTCCAGGCATCGCCTTGGTTCTGCACCTGCGCATGCAGCGTAGCGAGCGCGCAGCGGCCGCCGTCGGGATCGATCAGCTCGGCGGTACCGAGCAGATCGGGGACATTGGCGAAATGCGCGACGTCGGTGAGGAAACGTCCCATCTCGATGGCGGGATGAATACCGGATTCGAGCTTGCGGTAGAGCTTGAAGGCGAAGTCCTGATCGACCAGCGCCGAACTCGCCGGGAATTCGCTCTCCGTGCTGCGCACACGCGTGGGTTCACGCACGGAAGCGTCGTTGAACCTGCTGGTGGGACGGAATTCAAGCTTGATACCCTGTTCACTCTCGTCGACGGTCAGCCGCTCGCGCAAATTGCGCAGCATCAGCCCGATGAAGATCGGATCGGTGGCAACATCGAGCAGCGTGCCTTCGCGCGCGCCCTGGCGAACGGCAGCGAGCGCCCGCGGATTATAGTGCTCGCGGTCGAAGCGCACCCACTCGATCTGCATCGGCAGCACATAGCGCGCGGTCTGCCCTCGATGCTTTGCCTCGAAGAAGGCCACATAGGGCCGGTTGTCGCCGATGTCGCAGAAGGGGATGGCCGAGACCAGCGTGGCGTGGATGGCGCGCGGCGAGCGCTCCGGATACCAGCGCGTCCGCGCCAGATGGGCCGGCAGCACGTCGTTTTCGAACATGCTGCGCTCGCGCGCCAGCGATACCCAGGTGGATCCGACCGGCACCACCAGCGTCTCGAATTCCGGGACCGCGCGCGGCCGCACCGGCTCGGACTTGTCGGGCGGTTGCAACTGAAACCAGTAGAAGCCGTAAGGTCCGAGCGTGATCATGTAGGGCAGTTCGCCGATGGCCGGAAAGCGCGAACGGCCTAGCATCTCGAGCGGAATCCGGCCCTTCCATGCCGATAGATCCAGCTCGGTAGCCTGGGCCGAGCGCGACAGATTGGCGACACACAGGATCACCTCGTCGCGGTATTGCCTGATATAGGCGAGCACCGAGCGGTTCTCCGGCCGCACGAACACCATGCTGCCGCGGCCGAAGGCGAGCGTCGATTTGCGCACCGCAATCAGCTTCTTGGTGGCCGACAGCAACGAGCCGAGGCTGCGCGACTGCGCTTCCACATTGACGGCCTCGTAGCCGTAGACGGGGTCCATGATCATCGGCGCATAGAGCCGGGCCGGATCGGAGCGCGAGAATCCGCCGTTGCGGTCCGATGTCCATTGCATCGGCGTACGCACGCCGTTGCGATCGCCGAGATAGATGTTGTCGCCCATGCCGATCTCGTCGCCGTAATAGAGGATCGGCGTGCCCGGGAACGACATCAGCAGCGAATTCATCAATTCGATCTTGCGCCGGTCATTATCCATTAGTGGTGCAAGACGCCGGCGGATGCCGACATTGATGCGGGCGCGCGGATCGTTGGCGTAGGTCGACCATAGATAGTCGCGCTCGACGTCGGTGACCATTTCCAGCGTCAGTTCGTCATGGTTGCGCAGGAACAGCGCCCACTGGCAATCAGTTGGGATGTCCGGCGTCTGTCGCATGATATCGGTGATGGGAAAGCGGTCTTCCTGCGCGATCGCCATGTAGATGCGCGGCATCAGCGGGAAGTGATAGGCCATGTGGCACTCGTCGCTCTGGCCGAAATATTCCTGCACGTCCTCCGGCCACTGATTGGCTTCGGCCAGCAGCACCTTGCCCTTCGCGTAGGCGTCGAGCTCGGCGCGGAATTTGCGGATGATCTCGTGCGTCTCCGGCAAATTCTCGTTGTTGGTGCCGTCGCGCTCGCAGAGATAGGGGATGGCGTCGAGCCGAAAGCCGTCCACGCCGGTGTCGAGCCAGCGCTTCATCACCTGGATCAGCGCGCTGACGACGCGCGGATTGTCGAAATTGAGGTCCGGCTGGTGCGAGAAGAAGCGGTGCCAGTAGAACTGGCCTGCTTCGGTGTCCCAGGTCCAGTTGGATTTCTCGGTATCCGTGAAGATGATGCGCGTATCCGGATATTTCTGGTCGGTGTCGCTCCAGACATACCAGTTGCGCGCGCTTGACTTGGGATCGCTGCGGCGGGCACGCTTGAACCAGTCGTGCTGATCGGAGGTGTGGTTGATGACGAGTTCGGTGATGACGCGCAGGCCGCGCTTCTTCGCTTCCTGGATGAAGCGGCGAAAATCCTTCATGGTCCCGAAATCGGGATTGATGTCGCCGTAGTCGGCAATATCATAGCCGTCGTCGCGGCCCGGCGACGGATAGAACGGCAGCAACCATAGCGTGGTCACGCCGAGGTCCTGCAGGTAATCCAGCTTCTCGGTCAGCCCGGCGAAATCGCCGATGCCGTCCTGGTTGCTGTCATAGAAGGCCTTGACGTGGAGTTGGTAGATAATGGCGTCCTTGTACCAGAGCTCATCCGCGGCGGTGGCTGGCACCTGCCTTGCATCGCCTTGCGCAGATCGCACGCCGGCGTGGCTGACCTCGATCGGCGGAAAGACCCCTTCGGTCCGAAGGGTGACATTGGCCTCGGAGGCCCCAATGTTCTCGGCTTTTTTGTTCACGGTGATGCCATTGCCAGGGAAATGACGCCCCTGTTTCGCGCGTGGAAAAGGAGACGCAGTGCACCCCAATAAAAAGCCTTGGGTAGGGCAAAGGTTCCTGCGGAACCGCTTTTCGCCCGCGGCGTTGATCACCCCCTACATCCCTCCCGTATTTGGACAATTTCGCGACACCATCGTCACAGTCGCGTGCAAACAGCGTGCCGAATGAACCTTTTTGCCAAAGCCAAAGACCTCGGGATTCAGACTGAATTCATCGACGGCCACGGTCACCCACATGTGACGGCCGCGGACGCGCTGAAGGTCATTTTTGATGCCCTGCCGCCCCAAGCCGCCCGGCAGCTCATTGAAGGGCCGGTCGTGGTCCGGCAGGGGCACAAGGCGCAGACCACACTACTGCCTGCGGCGCGCTTTCCGGTTCGCTGGGAGGTCCGCAGCGGGGCCAGCATGGTGGCGGGCGAAACGCAGGGCGGGGCGATCGAATGGCCTGATGGCCTGCCGGTTGGCGTGCATCGCCTGCGGCTGACGGACGCAGCCGGGAAATCCGAGGAGGTGCCGCTGGTGTCGGCGCCGAAAGCGGCGTTTGGCGGCGATTTCGACCGCGGCTGGCTGCTTGCCGTGCAGCTCTACGGCATCCGCTCGACGCACAACTGGGGCATGGGCGATTTCACCGATCTTGCCGAGCTGATCGAGCTGGCGCACAAGCTCGGTGCCGACGGGGTCGGCCTCAACCCGCTGCATGCGCTGTTCGACGACCAGCCTGGCGATTGCAGCCCCTATTCGCCGAACAGCAGGCTGTTTCTCAACGCGCTCTATATCGACGTCGACGCGATCCCCGAATTTTCACAGGACGCCGTGCATGCGGTGGCCGATACCACGCCGCGGCTGCGCCAGAGCGAAACGGTCGACTATGTCGCGGTTGCTGCCTTGAAGTGGCCCGCGCTGCGCGCCGCTTTCAAGGCGTTCAAGAAGGCCGGGTCGGCCGAACGCCGTGCTGACTTCGAAGTATTCCGCGACCAGCGCGGCGCGCTGCTGGCGCATTTCGCCTGCTTCGAGGTGCTGCGCCACAAATTCAAGGCGCCGTGGTGGGAATGGCCGGCTGAGTGGCGTCAGCCGGATGAAGCGGCATGCGCGAAACTGCGCAAGGGGCCGGATGGCGGCGAAGTCGAGTTCGTCGAGTTCGTGCAATGGAATGCCGATCGCCAGTTGGCGGCCTGCAAGGCACGCGCCGATGAACTCGGCATGAAGGTCGGCCTCTATCTCGACGTTGCGGTCGGCGTGCAGTCCAACGGCTTCGATGCCTGGAACGAACAGGGCGCGATTTCGCGCATGCTCGGCGTCGGCGCGCCGCCGGATCCGCTGGCGCCGGCCGGCCAGGACTGGGGTCTTGCCGGATATAATGCCATCGGCCTCGAGCAACGGTACTTCGAACCGTTCCGCCAGATGCTGCAGGCCTCGATGCGCCATGCCGGCGCGATCCGGCTCGATCATGTCATGGGACTGAAGCGGCTCTATCTCGTGCCGCGCGGTTTTGGTCCGCGCGAAGGTGTGTACGTTCCGATGCCGTTCGAGGCGATGCTGGCGGTCACCGCGCTGGAAAGCGACGCCAACCAATGCGTCGTGATCGGCGAGGACCTCGGCACCGTCCCGGAAGGCTTTCGCGACGCGACGCGCGACTGGGGCATCTGGTCGTATCTCGTGATGATGTTCGAGCGCGGCGAGGGCGGTGCCTTCCACGGCGTCGACCATTATCAGCCGAATGCGCTCGTCACCTTCAACACCCATGATCTTGCTACCTATGCCGGCTGGCGTCACTTCAACGATCTCAAGCAAAAGCGCGCGCTCGGGTTCGATCCCGGCGAGAGCGACGACGACCGCTGGCATGCGCTGACCATGCTCGACCAGGTGCTGCAGCAGGCCGGCATCCAAGACAATGATTTCGATGCGATCGCCGAATTCCTGGCGCGGACCAAATCTCGCCTGATGGCGATCGCGCTGGAAGATCTACTGGAGCTGCGGGATCAACCCAACATCCCCGGCACCATCGACCAGCATCCGAACTGGCGCCGCCGCATGCCGCTCTGCATCGACGAAATCGCGTCACAGGTCGATATCGAAGGACTGAAGGAAGCGACACGGCAGCGGTCGCATGTGAAGGCTTGAGGAATTGTTGGCCCGGCTCTCGCCGGGTCGACAATCAATAGCGCTGCGGCACGTACATCTCGTCAGGAATCTTGTCGCGTTGATAGGCGGGGTCGTGAATGCGGTCCGGCAGCACCACCGGCGCGTGCGGCACTTCGTTGTAGGGGATCTGCGACAGAAGATGCGCGATGCAATTGAGCCTGGCGCGCTTCTTGTCGTTGGCCTCGACCACCCACCACGGTGCTTCCGTAATGTGGGTCCGGTGCAGCATCTCTTCCTTGGCCCTGGTGTAGTGTTCCCAGCGGCTGCGTGCCTGCACGTCCATCGGGCTCAGCTTCCATTGCTTGAGCGGATCGTGGATGCGCATCAGGAAGCGATATTGCTGCTCCTCGTCGGTGATCGAGAACCAGTATTTGATCAGGATGGTGCCGGAGCGGACCAGCATGCGCTCGAATTCCGGCACCGAGCGGAAGAATTCCTCGACCTGCTCCTCGTTGCAGAAGCCCATGACGCGCTCGACCCCGGCGCGGTTGTACCAGGAGCGGTCGAACAGCACGATTTCCCCGCCGGCCGGCAGGTGCGTGGCGTAGCGCTGGAAATACCATTGTGTGCGCTCGCGATCATTGGGCGCGGGCAGGGCGGCGACGCGGCAGACCCGCGGGTTGAGGCGCTGGGTGATGCGCTTGATGACGCCGCCCTTGCCGGCGGAATCGCGGCCCTCGAAAATGACGACCACCTTGAGCTTCTGGGTCTGCACCCAGTCCTGCAACTTCACCAGTTCGCCCTGCAGGCGCAGCAGCTCCTTGAAGTAGAGCGAACGGTCAATCGCGGGCCCCGCATCCTGCACGGATTTGAGCGCCTCGAGCTCCTCGAGCCTGGAGTCGTCGAGCTCCATTTCGAGCTCTTCATCCAGCGTATCCTGCAGATCGGCATCGATTACCGCCTGCAGCGCCTGGCGGTCGCTGGTGTCGATCTTGGTCATGCAAAGTCCCCCGTTAGCGGCTGCAGTGTGGCGGCCGAAATTCCCTGTTGCATTTGACAGGGATATGACAGCCGGGGACTCAACCCGCCAAAATCACCTCCATCGCTTTCGCGAAACCATCCTCCTCGTTCGATGCCGTCACATGCGTGGCATGCCGCTTGATCTCGTCGGCCGCGTTACCCATGGCGAAGGACATGCCGCTGCGCGCGAACATCGGCAGGTCGTTTGGCATGTCGCCGATGGTCGCCACGGCGTCCGGGGAAATACCGAGCCGGGCCTCGATATCGGCCACGAACGTTCCCTTGTCATGGCCGCGTGGAGTGATGTCGAGATAGTAGGTTTGCGAGCGGACCGCGGTGGCCTGCGCGCCGACCGCCTGCCGCATCGCCTTCTCGCAGCGAAGCAGGAGCGCCGGATCGGAGCTGGCTCCGACGATCTTGCAGGCGCTGTTCAGATACGGCGCGAAGCTGTCCACGGCGACGGGCTCATGCATGATCGCGCGTGCCTCATGGGCGACATATTCGCCGTTGGGATCACGTATCAGCCACTGATCGCTGGTGAACAGCCAGATGTCGACGCCGAATTGATCGAGCAGGTCGATCGCACGGCGCGTGGTGGCAGCTCGAATGAGGTGCCGCGCGATCGGTCTTAGCAATGGATCGACAATCGAACTGCCGTTGAACGACCCGAACGGCAATGTCAGCGCCAGCGGCTTGATGAGGAATTCCATACCGACGGTGGGGCGGCTGGAGACGACGGTGAAGCCGATGCCGGCGGCCCGCAGCTTCTCGACGGCGGCTATGGCTGATGAAGTGATCCGCTTGTCAGGGGTGATGAGGGTGCCGTCGACGTCGGACACCACGAGCTTGATGGATGTCATGTGGGGGAGAGCTTCAACTGACGGACGATATCGTCGACGATGGTCTCCACCGCCGCATCGATGGAAACGATGATCGCGTTCTCGTCCGGCGCCGGCCGTTCCAGGGTCAAGAACTGGCTGTCGAGCAGGCCCGGCGGCATGAAATGGCCCTTGCGCGCGGCGAGACGTGCGGCGATCAGCGCTTGCGTCCCGTCAAGGAATATGAGGCGAACATCATTGCGATCATGCACAAGCACCTCGCGATAACTGCGCTTCAGCGCCGAGCAGGCGAACACCGCGCGCTGTTCCTTGCCGCAGAGCCGGTCGATCTCGTCGGCAATCGCCCTCAGCCAGGGCCAGCGATCCTCATCGGTCAGCGGCTGGCCCGCGCTCATTTTGGCGACGTTGCTGGCCGGGTGAAACCTGTCGCCGTCTTCGCAGCGCCAGCCGAGCCGCGCCGCCAGCGCCTCGGCAATCGTGCTCTTGCCGGCGCCCGAGACGCCCATCACGACCAGTGCGCAGGGGACATCGCCTTGCGCCATGGTTAGCCGAGCTTTCGCCAACTGCGGCCGTCGCGCGCCAGCAGTTCGTCCGCCCTGGCCGGTCCCTCGGTGCCGGCCTTGTAGGTCTCGAGCCCGGCTGCACCCGCTTTCTTCCAGGCGTCGATGAAGGGTTGCACCGCCTGCCAGCCGGCCTCGACACTGTCGGCGCGCTGGAACAGGATGTTGTCGCCGATCATGCAGTCATAGATCAGCGTCTCGTAACCCGTGCTCGGCTCGGCCTTGAAATAATCCTTGTAGCGAAACTTCATCTCGACGCCGTCGATATTGATAGTCGGTCCAGGCACCTTGGTGTTGAACTGCAGCTCGATGCCTTCGGTCGGCTCGGTCGAAATGATCATGAAGTTCTGCGACAGCCGGTCGACCTGTGTGTCGCGGAACATCGCAAACGGCGCCTGCTTGAACTTGATGGCGATCTCCGTGCGCTTGGTGCAGAGCGCCTTGCCGGTGCGCAAATAGAACGGCACGCCCGCCCAGCGCCAATTGTCGATGGTCAGCTTCAGCGCGGCATAGGTCTCGGTGGTGGAGTTCGGCTGCACTTCCGCGATGGCGCGATAGTCGCCGATATCGGCATCGCCGATGCGCCCCGCCACATATTGCCCGCGCACCGAATTCTGCAGCGCCTCCGCTTCGGTCGGCGTCTGGATGGCGGACAGCACCTCGCCTTTGGCCGAGCGAACCGAATGCGCGTCGAATTTCACCGGCGGCTCCATCGCCACCAGCGACAGCAGCTGGAACAGATGGTTCGGCACCATGTCGCGCAGCGCGCCGGTTGAGTCATAGAAGCTGCCGCGATGACCGACGCCGAGCTTCTCGTCGACCGTGATCTGCACATGGTCGATGTGATTGCGATTCCAGATCGGCTCGAACATGCCGTTGGCAAAGCGCAGCACCAGGATGTTCTGCACCGTCTCCTTGCCGAGATAGTGATCGATCCGGTAGATCTGGTGCTCGGTCACGAGCTTCAGCAATTCGGCGTTCAGCGTGCGCGCTGACGCCAGATCGGTGCCGAACGGCTTTTCCACCACCAGCCGCCGCCACGTGCCGTTCTCCCTGAGCATGCCGGTGCGGCCGAGCTCGCGGGCGATCGGCAGGAATGCGTTCGGCGGCGTTGCCAGATAGAACAGCCGGTTTCCCCTGGTGCCCCTGATATCCTCGACCTTGTCGAGCTGGTCGCGCATGGCGTCGAACGAGGCGGGGTCTTTCACATCGGCCTCGATGGCGGTGACACACGCGAGCAGCCGCATCGCGACCTCTTCGTCCACCGGCCGCGTGGCGAATTTGCGCAGTCCGTCCATCAGGCTGTTGCGCATGTCGGCGCCGGAGACGCCCTTGCGCGCGACGGCCGCGACGCAGAAATTGTCGGGCAGGAGATTGCTGGCCGCAAGATTATAAAGGGCGGGGATCACCAGCCGATGGGTGAGGTCGCCGGTCGCGCCGAAGATGACGAACGAGCAGGGGTCGGGCTTCTTCTGTTTTGATGGACCTTCGCTCATCGGCTCACTTCTTGGGGTTGGGCTTGTTCGGCTCCCGGTGTCCCCCAAACCCGGCACGCATCGCGGAGAGGATTTTCTCCGCAAAGGTATGTTCCTTGCGCGAACGGAAGCGGGCGAACAGTGCCGCCGTCAGCACTTCCGCAGGCACCGCTTCATCCACCGCAGCGTTCACGGTCCAGCGGCCCTCGCCGGAATCCTCGACATGGCCGGAGTAGGTGTCGAGCGTCTGGTTCTCCGCCAATGCCGATGATGTCAGATCGAGCAGCCAGGACGGGATCACGCTGCCGCGCCGCCACACTTCCGCGATGTCGGCGATGTCGAAATCGAAGCGATGCTCGGCGGGCAGCGCCTCGATATTGGCATTCTTGAGGATGTCGAAACCCTCGGCATAGGCCTGCATCAACCCGTATTCGATGCCGTTGTGGATCATTTTGACGAAGTGTCCGGCGCCGGTCGGGCCGGCATGGATATAACCCTGCTCGACGCGCGGATCGCGGCGTTCGCGATGCGGCGTGCGCGGGATGTCGCCGATCCCCGGCGCCAGCGCGGCAAAGATCGGATCGAGCCGGTCGACCGCGGATTTGTCGCCGCCGATCATCATGCAATAGCCGCGATCGAGGCCCCAGACGCCGCCCGACGTGCCGACGTCGAGATAGTGCAGACCCTTCGCCTGCAGCGCCTTGCCGCGGCGGACGTCGTCCTGCCAGAACGAATTGCCGCCGTCGATGATGGCGTCGTCCTTTTGCAGCAGGGAGGCCAGTGTGTTGACAGTAGCTTCCGTGATCGCGCCCGCGGGCAGCATCACCCAGGCGGTGCGTGGCGGCGTCAACTTCGCGACGAACTCTTCCAGCGTCGCCGCGCCGACGGCGCCTTCGGCGGCGAGCGCCGCGACGGCTTTCTGGTCCTTGTCGTAGACCACCGTTGTATGCCCACGCCGCATCAGGCGGCGGACGATGTTGCCGCCCATCCGCCCGAGGCCGATCATTCCGAGCTGCATACGCTGATGTCCTTAACTCAGGGCGGCCGAGATCGCCGCATCCAGCGCCTTCAGGCCCGAAGCGAGGTCGCCCTTCAAATGCACCCGCAGCGCGCGGCGGCCGCGCTCGGTCAACACGTCGAAATCGCCGCGCGCCTGCGCCGCCTTGATGATTCCGAAGCTGGCCTTCTGGCCGGGCACCTTGAGATCCTTTTTCTCGTCCGCGGTGATCTGCAGGAACACGCCATTGTCGGGGCCGCCCTTGTAGGCCTGTCCCGTCGAATGCAGAAAACGCGGGCCGAACTCGGCGCAGGTCGCCAGATGTTTTGCGTCGCGCACCGCAAGGCGCATCTTCTGCAGCGTATCGATATGTTCGCCGTCGCGCTCGATATAGGCGAGCAGGGCGACATAGTCGCCGCTCTCCGAGCGTGACAGATGCGCCTTGATCCAGGAATTGAGATCGCCATTGGCGCCGGCCCGGCGCAAATCGGCGGCGTTGTGCCCGTCGGTATAGAGGTCGGCCTCCACGGAAGAGACGACCGGCTCTTCCGCCGGCAACTTGCCGGTCTTCTCGAAGGCGACAGTCAGTTCCTTTGTCTTGATCTTGGCGGACTCGACATCCGGCTGGTTGAACGGGTTGATGCCGAGGACCGCACCGGCGACCGCGGTCGCAAGCTCGAAGCGGAAGAATTCCTGGCCGAGATGATCGGTCGATTGCATCACAATCCGCACCACGGGGTGGCCGGCCTTCTCCAGCGCCGCAAGTTTTGCCTCATGCGCGGCGTCGTCCTCGCCTTCGGTGCGCAGGTCAATGAAGAAGCGGTCGTTGCCGTACACCGATGGCCCGGCAATCGTCTCGCCATCGATGGGGATCAGGCCCTTGCCTTCCTTGCCGGTGGATTCGGCGATCAACTGCTCGGCCCAGGCGCCGAAATCGGCGACCTTCCTGGAGGAGAAGATCGTCACCTTGTCGCGGCCTTCGAGGCCGGCAAGACCCATGGCGAGGCCAAGCTGCACGCCGGGGTTTTCATGCGGCGGCACGTCGGCGCCGCAGGAGCGCACCATCGAAAGCGCATTGGTCACCAGCGCGCGCACGTCGATCCCGGCGGCGGCGGCCGGCACGAGGCCGAACGGCGATAACACCGAGTAACGCCCGCCGATGGTCGGCTCGCCGTAAAAGACCCGCGCAAAACCCTGCTTCGCCGCGACCTTCTCCAGTGACGAACCGGGATCGGTCACCGCAATGAAGCGATGTCCGGCCTTGTCCTTGCCGATGGCCTTGGCCACGCGATCGTAGAAATAGTCCTTCATCGCATTGGGCTCGGTGGTGCCGCCGGACTTGCTGGAGACGATGAACAGCGTTTTGGCGATATCGACGGCGTTCTCCATCGAGCGCACCTGCGCCGGATCGGTGGAATCGAGCACATGCAGCTTCGGGAAGCCGGCCTTTTGCGGGAACGTCTCCGCCAGCACTTCCGGACCCAAACTCGAGCCGCCCATGCCAAGCACGACGGCGTCGGTGAACTTCTGGCCCTTCACGCGCTGCGCAAAGTCCTCGTAATCGGCGATGTCGGCCTTGGCGGGGCTGTCGAGCCAGCCGAGCCATTTGTTCTCGTCATCGCCGGTCCAGACCGATTTGTCCTTGCTCCAGAGCCTGCGGATTTTTGCCGAGGCGCGCCATTCCTCGCTGCTCTTCGCGACCGCCTTGCCGAGCGGCTCGCCCAGCGAAAACCTCTGCGCATCGATCCCGCCGGACAGCACGGCCGTGCGTTTGGAGGCGACGGCGCCATAGAGCTTGTCGGCGGCGTCAGCGAAGAGTTTCACGCCGTCGACGACGAGCTCTGCCGTGATTGCATCCAGCGAGATGCCGCTGCGCGCGAGTTCTTCGAGCACGCGGGCGGCGTCCTCGACATTCTCTTCCAGGCTGTCGCGCAGCTTGCCGTGGTCGCGGAGGGCATCCAGCGTTGCCGGCGGCACGGTGTTGACGGTGTTGGGGCCGATCAGTTCCTCGACATAGAGGACGTCGGAGTAATCCTTGTTCTTGGTGCCGGTCGAGGCCCAGAGCAGCCGCTGCGGCTTGGCGCCCTTGGCCGCCAGCTTCTCCCAGCGTGCGCCTGCAAACAGGCGCTTGTAATCCTGATAGGCCATCTTGGCGTTGGCGATCGCGACCTTGCCCTTCAAGGCAGCAAGGCGTTCCTTCTCGCTGGGATCGTTTGCCTTCGCGATCTTCTCGTCGAGCTGCTTGTCGACGGAGGTATCGATGCGGCTGACGAAGAAGCT
The DNA here is from genome assembly GCA_021732175.1 of Bradyrhizobium sp. GTDB lineage: Bacteria > Pseudomonadota > Alphaproteobacteria > Rhizobiales > Xanthobacteraceae > Bradyrhizobium. The sequence goes on along the minus strand of JAKFVP010000230.1, from coordinate 679 downwards.
CGCGACGCTCGCGACAACAGAGGGATCTCCGCCCTTCGCGACGTATTTTTCCAGACCCCTGATGTACGCCTCCGCCACCTGACGGTAGACCTCTTGCGAGAACAAGAGCGTGATGTTGATGGAAATGCCTTCGCCGATCAGCGTCTCAATGGCGGGCAGGCCTTCCTCGGTCGCCGGCACCTTCACCATCAGATTCTTGCGCTTGACGTCCTTCCACAGCCGCCTCGCCTCGACGACCGTGCCTTTGGTGTCGTTGGCGAGATAGGGCGACACTTCCAGGCTGACATAGCCGTCGCCGCCGTCGGTCGCATCATAGACCGGGCGCAGCACGTCGGCGGCGTTCTGGATGTCTTCGATCGCAACCGCTTCAAAGAGGTCGGCGACAGAACGGTCACCTTTCTTCAGCGCCTTGGCGACCGGAACGTCGTATTCGTCGGAGCTGCCGATTGCCTTCTCGAAAATGGCGGGATTGGAGGTGACGCCTTTCACCCCGTCGCTGTCGATCAACTGCTTCAGGTCGCCCTTGGCGACGAAGCCGCGCGCGAGGAAGTCGAGCCAGACCGCCTGGCCATGATTTTCGAGTGCTTTGACGGGATTCATGATGCCTGTTTCTAACCTGGGTTTTTCTTGGGGGTGCGCCGTCCGGCCCGGCCGATTGGGGGCCAGCTTTCGGGCGGGC
>JAKFVP010000463.1 GCA_021732175.1 Bradyrhizobium sp. | reverse complement strand
TGGTCGAAACCCGGTTGCGCGTCGGTAAGATCGCCGCCGGAGACCAGCACCTGTTTCTTGATGACTTCCGATGCCTCACCCTTGGTTGCACTCGGCAGCAATTCGGAATCGGCAGGCACCCCACCCTGTCGGGCCTGCTCGGGTGACACGCTGTCGTCGACCATGCGGAATTCCATCTTGGCGGTCTTGCCAAGGAGTTCCTTCAGGCGCGTGGGATCCTGCAGGCCCGGCACCTGCACCAGGATGCGGTCCGTGCCCTGACGCTGGATCACCGGCTCGACGGTGCCGAGTTCGTTGACGCGGCGTTCGACGATCTGGATCGACTGTTCGATGGTCTTGCGCATGCGGTCGAGCATCGCCGGCTGCGTGACGTTGATGCGGATGATGCTGTTGCCGGCATCGGTCACTTCGAGGTCGCGCTGTCCGGTGCCGCCCATCAGGCCGCCGAGCGGCTGCGACATGTCGCGCAGCTTGGTGAGCGCGGCCGGCACGTCGGTGTCCTTGCTGATGCGGACCTCGACGGCGTCATTGCGCACGTTGAGGCCGGTGTAGCCGATGCGGGCCTCGCGCAGCACCTTGCGGGCCTCGTCGCGGACGGCATCCAGGCGGTCCTTCTTGACCGAATTGGCGTCGACCTCGAGCAGCAGATAGGAGCCGCCCTGCAAGTCGAGGCCGAGCACGAGGCGCCGCTGCGCCCACGCCGGCCAGGTCTTGACGGTCGCTTCTGGGAAGAAGTTCGGAACGGCGCAAAGGCACACCACCAGCGCCGTCAGGATGGTCGCCAGCGCCTTCCACCGCGTAAAATACAGCATCGGGTCAACCCGTCAGAGAACGAAAATGTGGGCCACGAAGATCAGCTCGAGGCCGCTTCGTCCTTGGCTTCGGATTTTTCCTTGGCCGGCTCACCCTTGGCGCGCACGCCCGAAATCATCTGGCGCATCTGGCGCACCCGCACGCCGTCGGAAATCTCGAACTCGATCTGGTCGTCATCGACCACCTTGGTCACCTTGCCGACCAGACCGCCCGAGGTCACCACCGTGTCGCCGCGGCGGATGTTCTTCACCAGCTCCTGGTGGTCCTTCATCTTCTTCTGCTGCGGGCGCAGGATCAGGAAGTACATGATCACGAAGATCAGCGCGAACGGCAGCAGCGACATCAGCATGCTGTTGGCGTCGCCGCCGGCTGCGGCCTGGGCATACGCTGGGGTGATCAGCATCGGGGATTCCTTAACGGCTAAGACGGGAATGGACCGGCAGCGCCAGGGCGCCAGGGCCGGTCCGGGGCAAATTCGCGCGGACTATAGCGGCCGCGGTCCCAATTGCAACGCTGGGACGTCCTTTCATTTAGGGCGCTTGCGGGACCTGCCAAGGCCCGATAAGGCTGCGCTATCAGGAACTTGAGCGATGGCGAGAAAACCCAATAAAACCGCGGCCAAAGCCGCCTCCAAGAAGCCTGCCAAGGTTGTGGCAAAAGGCGCGACAAAACGCCCTGCGGACGCATTGATGGATGGCCATGCGGCCCGGATCGCCGACGCGCTGGAGGCCATTGCCGCCCACATGTCGGCCAATGCCCCGGCGGTCGCGACTGCCGATTCTCTCCATGCGGCGGACGCCTTCGTCTGGCACCCCGACGGGCGGCTTTCGCCGGTGGCGAAGGTCAGCCGGGTCGAGATTGACCTGCTGAAGGGCATCGACCGGATGCGCGACATCCTGATCGAGAACACCGAGCGCTTTTCCAACGGCCTGCCGGCCAACAATGCGCTGCTCTGGGGCGCGCGCGGCATGGGCAAGTCCTCGCTGGTCAAGGCTGCGCATGCCAGCATCAATGTCGGCCGCAAGCCGGCCGATCGGCTGAAGCTGATCGAGATCCACCGCGAGGATATCGAGAGCCTGCCGGCGCTGATGGACCTGCTGCGCAGCTCGGATTTCCATTCCATCGTGTTCATCGACGACCTGTCCTTCGACGGCAACGACGCCTCCTATAAATCGCTGAAAGCGGTGCTCGAAGGCGGCATCGAGGGAAGGCCCGAGAACGTCATCCTCTACGCCACCTCGAACCGCCGGCACCTGCTGTCGCGCGACATGATCGAGAACGAGCGTTCGACCGCAATCAATCCGGGCGAAGCCGTCGAGGAAAAGGTCTCGCTGTCCGACCGCTTCGGCCTCTGGCTCGGCTTCCACCGCTGCAGCCAGGATGAGTATCTCGCCATGGTCAAAGGCTATTGCAGCCATTTCGGCATCAAGATCGCCGAAGAGGAGCTGGAGCGCGAGGCGCTGGAATGGTCCACCACCCGCGGCTCCCGCTCGGGCCGCGTGGCCTGGCAGTTCACGCAGGAACTCGCCGGCCGGCTCGGGGTGAAGCTGAGCGGCAAGTAATCCGGCGCTTGCGGAAAACGCCCATCGCCCGGTGAGACCGGGCGATGGCACTCAGACTATGTAGCGTTACGCGCCGTTGAGGAATTGCAGCGGGTCAACCGGTGACGATCCCTTGCGGATCTCGAAGTGGAGCTGCGGCGAGCCCACCTCACCCGATTGACCCGACTTGGCAATGATCTGGCCGCGCTTGATGGTGTCCCCGCGCTTCACCAGCAGTTCACTCGCATGGGCATATGCGGTGACGTAACCGTTGGAGTGCCGCACCAGAATCAGATTGCCGTAACCCTTAAGCTCGTTGCCGGAGTAGGCGACGACGCCGTCTTCCGCGGCCTTGACCGGGGTGCCTTCCGGCACCGCGAGGTTGATGCCGTCATTGGACTTGCCGTTGGTCTTGGCGCCGTAGCCGGTGATCACCTTGCCGCGCACCGGCCAGCGGAACGAAGGCAGCGCGCTGGTGGTCTCGCTGGGCTTGGCATTCGCGGCCGGCTCGGCAGGCTTCTCTTCGACCTGCACGTTGGATTGGGCAAGGCGCGCGCTCTGCTGCGACGCGGCCGGCGTGACCGCGCGCGTTGCGGGCGGCGACAGCGATGCGAGCTGTGTCTGGGCGGGCGCGGCAGGCGCCGCGGGAGCAACCGCCGGCTCTGCCATGGCGCCCTTCGCGCCGGGCACCGTGAGCTTCATGCCGATGCTGAGCTTGGCCGAGGTGTCGAGATTGTTCGCGCGGGCGAGATCGCCGACCGGCACATGATTGCGGCGGGCGATGCTATTCAGCGTGTCGCCCTTGTTGACGACGTGAAAGGTCGAAGGAGCCGCCACCGGCTTCCTGACCGATGCCGCCAGCGCGGGCGCCGGCGCGGCCGCCGCTGCGGTCGGGCGCGGAATGATCAGCTGCTGGCCGGGCGACAGTGCGCGCGGGCCCTTGTAGCCGTTAGCCTGCAGGATGGCCGCGGTCGAGACGTTGTAGCGCTTGGCGAGAATGTCCAGCGTATCGCTGGTGCCGACGATGATCTTGGTGCCGCCCTGCCCGCCTTGGGCGGGCGCGTTTCTGACAGCCGCGACCGATTTCGGTCCAACGCTACCGGTGGTCTCGAGCTCCGGCTTTTGCGGCGGCGCGTAGGAGGAGAGCCCCCGCCCGCCCCCGGACATGCCGTGGCTGGGCGCCGGCGTCGGATAGGACTGCGGCGCAGCGATCGCCGGAGGCGGCGGCGTATAGGGACGGCTGTATTGCGGCAACTCGCGCCGCTCGACGGCGGCCGTCTGGACCGAGGCGGTCGCTTCGGGCTGGGAGGCAAAGGGATTGGAAAAATTGCTGGCCTGGAAGCGGCTCGATGTATCGGCGCTGCAGCCCGCAAAGCCAAACGATATCAGCGCCAGTGCCGCGGCCTGCGGCACCCGGCGCGAGCGAAGCAACTCGACGACACGGGACATGGTTACTCACTCGTACGCAACAAACTACGGTTTTGAGTAAACACGTCCCGAGTAAATAACGACTTAACCCCCTGATAAGGCCTTGGAAGCAACAGCCAATCCGGCGTTTTGCCGATCTTCGTGCAATGCGTCAGAGTTCGCGGGCAATCCCCGGAAGTGCTGGGACAAATCGCACATCGACCAGCTCCCTGCGGTCAAAGCCGGCATCGGTTTTCAACACCTTGACGAGGGTCTGGATGCCGTGATGCGGCCCGACCGGCGCGATCAGCACCCCGCCCGGCTCCAGCCGTTCGAGCAGTCTGTCGGGAATGCTCTCCATCGCCGCGGTCACGATGATGCGGTCGAAGGTGCCGATGGTGTCCGGCAGCTCGTAGCCGTCGCCGAGGATCACCTCGACATTGTCGTAGCCGAGCCTGGCGAGCCGCTTGCGGGCGCCGTCGGCCAGCGTCCGGTAGCGCTCGATGCTGACGACCTCCCGGGCAAGCCTCGAGAGGATCGCGGCCTGGTAGCCCGAGCCGGTGCCGATCTCGAGCACCCGGTGCGACTTCTGAACCCCGAGCTGCTCGGTCATGTAGGCGACCACAAAGGGCTGGCTGATGGTCTGCCCGCATTCGATGCCGAGCGCGCTGTCGCGGTAGGCGTAGGCGGCATCCCCCCGCTCGACGAAGGCTTCGCGGGGGACCTCCTCCATGGTGCGCAGCACGGCCTGATCGCTGATGCCGCGCCGCCGCAGCGTCAGCTGGAACATCATCTTTTCCGGCGGAGGTTGCGGGGTGGCCATGGCGGTCTCGAACGAAGCGATTTGCTTCCGTTACTCGTGGGGCAAGGTTGATGCGATTTGATGAAACTATTTAAGCGAAAGTTTCGGTTTTCCCCTGTTCCCGGCCTGGAACCTTTTGCGGGCCTTTGACGTTACAGGCTCCGGCTAGATATGACGATCCGACCCGCCGGCGAAAGGGCACAATGGGGTGTAAGCGCCGATCGGCGTTGCGCGCCCGCGCTTTATTTGCCAACTTCAATCCGAAGAGGTCAGGGATTCCAGCGATGACAGCGACACGCCCGGTGGGCGGTTCTGTGTTCCTCGTCGAGGACGAGGTGATGATCCGGATGATGGTTGCCGACATGCTGGAGGAGCTCGGCTACCGGGTCGCGGCCGAAGCCGGTGAGATCAACGAAGCGCTCAGGCTCGCCGAGAGCACCGAATTCGACTTCGCCATCCTCGACGTCAACGTCAACGGCAAGGTGATCTCGCCTGTCGCCGACCTCCTCCGTGCGCGCAACCGTCCCTTCATCTTCGCCACCGGCTATGGCTCCTCCGGCCTGCCCGAGGAATATCGCGACCGTCCGGCGCTGCAGAAGCCGTTCCAGCTGGAAACACTGGCGCGGATGATCGACCTCACGCTGAAGGACGCCGCGGCTTAGCCCAAACACCGAAAACAACCCCATGCACAGTAGGATCGCGCACGGTCCGCAACGCTATTTCAGCGTCTGCGTCAGTGCCTCCGAAAACGCCTCATCGGTGCGGTCGAGCCGCAGCGGCGTCACCGACACATAGTTGGCGGCCAGCGCGGCGAGATCCGTACCCTCCGCCGGCGTCTCCATCATCGCGGCACCCTCGAACCCGATCCAGAAATAGGGATTGCCGCGGCCGTCGCGGCGCTGGTCGACCTTGAGGAAACCGAGATTGCGCTTGCCCTGCCGTGTCACGCGAACGCCGCGCACGTCCTCCGGCTTGCACGAGGGAAAGTTGATATTGATGACGGTGTCCCTGGGCACCCCCTGCTTCATCACCTTCTGCACAATCTCCGGCCCGAATTTCAGCGCGGTCTCCCACAGTGGCTTGTCGCGGGTCTCCGGCGAGAATTGCTGCGACAGCGCGAAGGACGGCAGGCCCAGAATGGTGCCTTCGAGTGCGCCGGCGATGGTGCCGGAATAGACCACGTCCTCGGCGACGTTGCGGCCGCGATTGACGCCGGACAGCACCACGTCGGGCCGGTGGTCGCGCAAGATGTGGCGCGCGCCCATGATGACGCAGTCGGTCGGCGTGCCCCGCACCGCGAAATGGCGCGGGCCGACTTCGCGCAGCCGCAGCGGATCGTTCAGCGACAGCGAATGCGACACGCCGGACTGATCGAGCTCGGGTGCGACGATCCAGACGTCATCGGACAGCGCACGCGCGATCTCTTCGACCACCTTCAGGCCCGGCGCGTGGATGCCGTCATCATTGGTGCAGAGAATTCGGTAGGACATTGAGACCGTTATGGAAAACGAGAAAGCGTGGATTCGGGCCTCTCGTTACATGGTCCGGTCCCGGTTTTCAACGGCGCGGGCGACGACGCCCGCACCGTCGACATCGCTGTCAAACCCGGCTTCCGCCCTTCGACCCGCTTGGCCTCGTATCCTTCTCCGGTGGACCGCCAACCTGCCTCCAGCTTCCGTTGGAGCATCTCCAGACCGTTCCGCTGGCCGTGTCTCGCGTTGTCTTGCCGCTTTCTACGGTCTTGAAGTGGTCATTTCCCGCTCCCATCCACAGGCACGACTTCGGTGGTTGCGTGACCTTGATTGGCTTCTTCTTCTGCATCGCCAACGCCGCTGTCGCCGTCCCGAGAATCACGACGACAGCCGTCGCGATGGTAATAGTGCGTGTCATGGCATTCCTTCCTGTCAATAAAGTCTGAACCGTATCACGGGCGCTGCGCGAGGCCAGCACGCAACCGCAACGGGGCCAGAGGCGTTCCGTCACACCATTGATGCATCTATTGGCTGCCTCGCGGCGCGTCAGCGATCGCTATGGGTGAGGCTGCTGCGCTCGGCGACCGCGAAGCCACACAAAGATGCGAAGTGCCGGTTTCGGCTGTACCCGGCATAGTCCCATCTGTGCTATCGGTAAGCCTTCAGGGAATTTTGGCGCAAGTCGCCGGCGCGAGTCCGCATATCGGATTCATCCGGCAGATCATTTGAGTATTTGAACGACCCAAGGATTTTATCGTGGCCCGCGTCCCGGCCTTGCTGACCCTCTCCTTGTGCGGCCTTCTGCTCGCACCGCTTGCCGGTTTGGCTCAGTCTCAGTCCGAACCGGAAAGCCGCTGCTTTCCCTGGCAGGAGCTTCGCGACGGCACCTGCGTCGCCAAGGCAGTGCCGGTGGAGACGGCGCCCGGCCAGTCCCGCCAGCTCACGACAACGCCACGGGACGAGCCGCCCGCCGCGGCGGCGCCCGTCGCCCCGCCGCCGGCTCCACCCGTGGTCCTTGCGCCTCCACCACCACCGCTCGCCGCGCCAGTCGCGGCCGCGCCTGCTTCTGCACCCGCGGTTGCCATCCTCTGCGACGGCGGCACGGTGACAGGCAGCGCCTGTTCCTGCCCCGGCGGCTACACGCTGCTGCCGGCGACGTCAGGCAATGGCGGCACCTGCGTTCGCAGCAATGCCGAGAACTGCCGCGGCGGCGTACTGACGGTCGCGGGCGTCTGCCTGTGCGACGGCCGCGTCACCATGTCCGGCGAAATCTACGCGCTGGAATTCCTCAACGGCAAATGCGTGCCGAAACGCTGTGCCGAACAAACCTATCTCAGGGACGGCAAATGCGTCGCCAGCAATGACACGCGCTTTTCCTTCACCTGCCGCACCGGCTACATCCCCGACGCTTCAGCGCCGAACACGGCGGCGACGGGGCTGCACTGCGTGCCCGATCCGACGTTCTGTCCGGCTGATGCCAAGCGAAAGGACGGCACCTGTGCTGCCAAGTCCGCTGTCGCCATCGACTGTTTCGAAGGCCGCTGCAGCTGCGGGCCCAATGCGGACTGGGTGAATTATCTGTGCCAGTGCACCGCGCCCTATCGCAATGTGAACGGCGTTTGCGTCACGGCCTCGGCCGACACCGGCGAGAAGAGCAAGACCGAACTGCAATCGTCCGAGCCTTCGCACAAGCGCAGGGCCTGCCCGCGTGGAACGGTGCGCACGCAGTCCGGCGCTTGCGTCGCCGTGCGGCCGGGACTGCCCGACGCCGGCACGCTCGGCGTCTACTATCGGCGCGCCCAGCGCTATCGGGAAACACCCGCCGCTCAGCAGCTCGATAACATGCGCTAGGGTGAAACGACTTTTCTAGAAAACAACCCTTCTGCTTTACCGCCTTCATACTCTTCCGGATCATGCTCCAATTTAGATAAACGACGGTTGGAGGGGTTCGTGGCAAGAGGGTCTTCGCGGTCCCGCATGCTCGGACGGCACATGCAACCCCCAGCGGGACGGAAATTGGGGAGCCGGGAACGGCCGGTGATTGGGACGGTAGATCTGTTTGATGCGCGTCCGGTTGGCAATTCCTGCGATGTCAGGATGCGCCACGCGTGCATATTTTGAGATTTCGCAGAAAACGTTCTGACAATCGATGGGTTGCAACGGCCGGCCAAAGAGACCGGCAAAGCGCAGCCCAAGCCTAGTGAACTCGCTTTCCTGGCGATCCGTCATCCGATAGATGACGTCTTCCGGCGTTGCGCGGCCGATATCTGAGAAACATTTCGAAATGCCGTCAAGCGCGCCAGGCCCGGCCACGACGAGGTCAGTCTCGTCGAAATCCAAGATCAATGAATAGTTCAGGTCAATGGTGTACTGGAACGCGAGAAACGGACCGATTCCCGGATACCTTAAAAGAAGCTCATAAACTGTCCGCAACGAGCGGGCCTGCCTGATTCGATCTGGAAGCCGGTCCTTCATCATTTGCAGCAGCAACGCGATGTGGTTGCTGTGCTTGCGCGTGCGCCCGTATGACGGCGATGGCATGATATAGGCGGCGGAATAGATGCTCTTTCCTCGCCCGCGCAGATTTTCAAGCGCCTGATCGAGCGCAGTCGCGTCAAGCTTTGCCCAGGTCAGCGGACCGAGGCGCTGTTCCAATGCCTCCCAAGTTTCGATTCGATTGAATATCTTGAACAAAATGGTGCGAAAGAAAACTTCGCGCGGATCCTGGGAGCGGTCAGCCCGCGCCTGGACTTCTGATATCAAATATTGGCTGACCCGATCTGCGGCGCGATAAGTGTTAGTGAACCGAAAGCCGGAAAGAATCGGATCGGCCGTGCAAGGACCCATAGGGTCAGCTAAGCGACGATAATACATCGCAAGCCGCTCGGCGGCAAAACGCCAATAGGTGTCGAAGACGATAGTTGGAGTCATCCGACGCCTTGTGATTAAGTTTTCTTGGGCACGACGTATTCCGCGCCCGGCGGAGTAAAGAATCAACGAACGATACACCGTTGAGAACGGGCAGTCACGAAGGTCAAACGAGGAGGTAAGGAATCGATGGTGAAAGGCATTGATCGGCGGATACCGGCGTCCGAGTTTGAGCGAAACGCGATCGCCACGGACAAGCTCGAGCCTAAGTTAGAGACCGCCCTGCTTGGCCTTGTCGGAGAGGTCGGCAGTCTCGTCAGCGCGCTGAAGAAGAAGCGGCGGGACACAGACGGATTTCTTGGGTATCACGATGCGGTCCTCGAGGAGCTCGGTGATGTCCTGTGGTACGTCTCGGCTGTGGCGCGCCGCGGGGGAACGACGCTTGAGGATGTTTTATCGCGCGCGATCGGCGATGCGGCCGGCCTCAGCACCCTGACGCTGGGTGCATTGGCACCTAGCAGCTCACTCGGCATCGATGAGAGCGCCTTCGAGAAGTCGCTGCTGGAACTCGCGGGCGAGAGCGGTGACCTCGCCAAGCGGTATGTGGGGGGCAACTACGCGGGGAACGTCGATGCCCTTCGCGGCGACCTGATCAAGTTTATCCGACCGTTGGGCCGCGCAGCATCCGCGGCAGAGGTATCGCTAGACGAGGCAGCATCCAGGAACATTTCTAAAACGCAGGAAAGCTGGCCCACACAGCCTATATTTCCGGCGTTGTTCGACGAAGGCCTGCATGTGGACGAACAACTCCCTCGCCTCTTGCGGGTTGAGGTTTACGAGCGCGAGGTCAACGGCAAGAAGTTCGTTTTTCAGAAAGCAGGTGGAATTCTGCTGGGTGATCGTCTGACCGACAATCATCTTCCAGAAGACGACTATCGCTTTCATGACGTCTTCCACTTGGCTTTTGCAGCGGTGCTGGGGTGGTCACCTACGACCCGGGCATTGCTGAAGATCAAGCGGAAAAGTCTGCCGGCCATCGACGAGAACGAGGATGGCGCGCGCGCCAATTTGATCGAGGAGGGTCTTTCGACCTGGATCTTTGAGACCGCAAAGCGGCATCAGTTCTTCGCCCACACGCCACGTCTTGGGCTTGACTTATTGAAGGCGGTAAAGAACTTCGTTCAGGGCTACGAAGCGCATCGCTTGCCACTATGGATGTGGGACCGCGCCATTCTACAGGGATATGCTGTCTTTCGCGAGTTGCAGGTCCACAGGCGCGGGATTGTCACGGCGGACTTGATCAAGCGGGAAGTTCGGTTCGAACGTTGGCCAGAAGGCTAGACGACGCAGGCGATGACGTCGCAACGGGCAAGGCGCGACATTGCCGGATGAGATCGTTCGCCTCTCCGATGCTCCAGCCCTGCACGACGCCGTTCTGAGTTTTCTTGCCGGCGTCGATCTCTGCATGCGTCGAGATGCAGGTCAGTGAGCCAAGACGCGCTCCCGACTGCGCTGCCACAAAGGCCTGCAGCCGTCCGAGGCCAACGAAATTGCCAAGTCCACGCGCGACATAGGCGTGGTTACGATACATCACCGTGAGCAACAAGGTCGTGTCATGAGTGAGCTTGAAGCTTAGGAAACTCAGGCACTGCCGGTTGGAAACCTTGCCGGCGTCTCGCGCCGGGTCGTAAATCGTCATTTCGTAAGTGTTGCGGTAAGTGCGTTCCGACTCGATCTGGGCTTTCATGAATTGGATCAAATCGTCGAGCGGATTGATGACGATGATGTTCTGTCCTTTGACCTTCTTCCACGACGTCATGCGCTCGAAATAGCGACCCCAATCTCGCGTCATCTGCTTCATGCGTGGCAGGACCGCCTCATAGGCAGCATAAAGACCATCCGCCCCGTGGTGATCGAGCAGGCTTTGCGGAAAGATTGTATTGGCGACACCCGAGACGGTGTTGGCATGATGCTGACGGAGAAAGTCGTCGACGGTGACTAGAATGGCGTGGTCAGTCGGCGAAATGCTGAGAGGGTCCGCAACATCGATGACGACGTTATGGGCTTCTCCTCCCGCATCCTGCACGGCAGCAGCAGCAGCAAGCCATGCTTGGGCATTGGTCGGTTGCGGAGTAACGGGAGTATACATGGTCAAATCTCCGTTGTCAGAATGGACGCCCCGATCAGGCGGGTCGCCAAATAATCCTCTGCGAGCCAGGCATATCCTTTGAGGCCCCACCCCTCGCCCCATGAATTACGCATCAAGATCAGTCTTTTGCCGGCACGCTCGCCATGACCAGTTGCTACAACCGCGTGGCGTAGCTTCGGATCAACGGCCTCGCTGCGGTCAACAACACCGTCAGAATCAGGAAGAAAGAATGCATTCGACAGCGTCATGGTGGTCAGGACCGGCACACCCAAATCAAGCTGATCGACCAGATGCTGGAAACCGACCTTGCATACCTCGTGATCGCGGAAGTAGAGCGCCGTCGGTTTGATAGGCGGGAACCACCTGGCGACGTCGATCGTATTGCTCTGAATGTACGGCCATTCCGGCTCGATCGGTTGACCATCTGACCTGATGACAGCAAGCATGGATGCCAGCGTCGAACCATCCTCCGGCTGGCCGCCATCACGTTTCACTGCGTGGTAGTAGGCCCATTCTGCCGACAAAGGGGTCCATCCCGGTCGCAGCGCCGCATGCGTGTCGCTCGCTGCGAACGCCAAGCATGTGGGACGAGGGTTCTGGTCCCGCGCAACACCGAATTTGCTGCGCAGGTCAACAATGATTTTGACCATGCTTATGCAGCCTGCAGCACCCGCCTGAGTTCTGGCTCCCACATTCCGGGGCTTTCCGGACCGCGGAGATCGTAGCGAAGATGAAGCTGATGAAGTGGAACGTCAGCGGCCCAAGGTCGCGACTCGCGGAGAGTGACCTCGCCCTGGAGGCGATCCTCGGACCGTGCCGTGACTTTACGCATCAGTGCGCCACCGATCGCGTCGGGCGAGGTATCCTCGCGATCATCATTGACCAATGCAAAGCCTGCATCACGCAACTGGTCAAAATTCCAAAGATACCCTGCCCCGCTGTTCTCCCGCAGCTTGACGACGAACAGGTCATTGCGCCCGCCTTCAATCAATGAGCCTTCGTCACGCTCCGTCAGAAGCCAAACATCGACGTGCCAATCCGGTGGCTTGTAGCCCCCGAGAAATTGCTGCTTGATCTCCTTTGGTTCTACGTCGATCAATCGCTCACGCTGCCCGCGGTCAATGACCTTGTGGCGCTCAAGCGCGTAGCAGGTTGCCCGATAGCTGGTGCCGAGGCGAAGTGAGGCTTGGTACACATAGGCGGGGTCTGCGAGTTGACGGGCCGACCAGCCGTGTCTCTGCAATACTAAAGCGACAAGCCAGGCCGGGGTCAGAAACATCGACGCGAAGGCATCAGCCTCCCGTTCCTGCCGGTTTGCAGTGCCCGTTGTCGAAAAAGGCGAGCGTCTCAGGATGTTATCGTCATCGAAACTCGGCTCGTGACGCATGTAGAGATGGCCGAGCTCGTGGGCGCCGGTGAACCTCTGAACGGGTAGTGCCCGTTTCGTCGTAATCAGGACGCCAAGTTCTTCGCCCGGCAAATAGGCGCCGAGAAGCTTGTCGAGTGGCTGGAACATCAGCGTCGCTCCGAGCTTGGCGATTGCTGAGAACACATCAATGCGGTTGGCATTGCCGCGCTCGATTTGCTCGCGAATGCCAAGGTCACTATGGAGCGTATGTGCCGCCTTCGCTCCCGTCAGTATGGCTGCGCGGTTATCGGCCATCGGGCGTAGCCTTGGTTCGTGCGCGAGATTTCAGAAAATCGGCGAACCGGGCCAGCTCCTGGCGATCTTGCTGCGAAAGGGTTGCCGCAGCGCGCGCGACGTGAGCGACCTCCTTCGCGACCTCAGTCGTCGCATCAGGACCTTCTCCGGTAAACCACGCCAAAGGTCTCTGATACAGTTTCGCTAAGCGCGCGAGCTCGATAGCATCAACCTTCCGGGTGCCAGCCTCGATATTGGATAGCGCGCTGCGCGGTATGCCGAGGACCTTGGCAACGTCATCCTGCTTGAGACCGACGTATTCGCGCGCCTCTTTAAGCCGCTCACCGAGTACCTGGCGATCTGGTTCTGCGGGCGGTTGCGAAAAGCCGATGCGATCATTGGTCATAGTTCTAGGTCTCCTTCGTCGACTGCTCCCAGACCACCTGCGCCTGGGACAAGAGGTCGTTGACGCAGGCTTCGGCGCTATCGTAGCCGCCTCGAGGAGAGAACGTTGCCGGCAGCTTAACGCCGAGCATTTCCTCAACCGCACAGATGATTTCGACCGCGACGAGCGAGTCGACTTCTGGCTCCCAAGAAGGACCCGGGACGATGCCAAGCGTCGATGGAGGATGCGGCCGCAGGATGGCCTGGTCAGCGGCCTGATCGGCGAGTGCATCCCTGATGCAGGCTTCGACCTGCGCCGCCGGAAATGCCGCGACCTTAGGGGTGGAAACTGTGGTGGCCATCAAAAGCCTCCGTTGGCGCTACTTAGGTCTGAATATCAGACGCATATATACATCATGTCCGATATTCGGACAAGGGATATTCTTGAGAATTTCGTTAGGGGGCGGACCGCGCCGCCTGCGCTCGCGTAAACTAGTTATCGTCGCCGCCGGGCCTGCCACACCCGCATTAGCTTGGCCTGACCGAGGACGCTCATGTGCGTGAACGACGGCTCCGGCGGTTTCGGCTGCGCCGGTTCGGGCGCGGCTTCGATCACCGCCGGCGGGGCGGCAGGTGCTGCGCTGACAGGTATGGCAGCCGGTGTTGGTGCTGGCGGCGCTGCCGGCGCACTCGCCTGCAACAACCTCTCGACGGGCAACGGCGCCGGCGCCGGCTTGTTCGGCGGACGCGGATAGCGCGCCTGCGCGACGGCAAGGCCCTTGGCGAAATCGTCGGGGTTGAACCACTTCTGTCCGCGCAGCACGATGCGCGGATCGTCGTCCCAGAGGTTTTCGATGGCGATATCGAATTCGCCGGCGTGCTTCTGGTTGACGGCTTGCATCCCGAATCCCGTGACCGCCCATTGCCGGCCGATCCAGTAGATGTCGCGATGCAAGGCCATTTCGCACGCTGTTCCAGCGCGGCTTACTCGATTACTTTGGTGCCGCCCATGTAGGGTTGTAGCACATCGGGCACGGCAATCGAGCCACCCTGCTGCTGGTAGGTTTCCATGACCGCAATCAGCGCGCGGCCGACCGCGGTGCCGGAACCGTTCAGCGTGTGCACGAAGCGCGGCTTGCCGTCGGGGCCGCGATAGCGCGCATCCATGCGCCGGGCCTGGAAGTCGCCGCACACCGAGCAGGAGGAGATCTCGCGGAAGGCGCCCCCCTCGCCCTGCCCGGGCATCCAGACTTCGATGTCGTAGGTCTTCTGCGCGGAGAAGCCCATATCGCCGGCGCACAACGTCATCACGCGGTAATGCAGGTCGAGCCGGCGCAGCACTTCCTCGGCGCAGGCCAGCATGCGCTCGAGTTCGTCCTTGCTGTTCTCGGGCGTCGCGATGGAAACGAGTTCGACCTTGGTGAACTGGTGCTGGCGGATCATGCCGCGGGTATCGCGGCCCGCTGCGCCAGCTTCCGCACGAAAGCACGGCGTCAGCGCGGTCAGGCGCATCGGCAGTTCTTTCTCGTCGAGGATGGATTCGCGCACGAGATTGGTGAGCGAGACTTCGGCGGTCGGGATCAGACCGAGCCGCTGGCTGCGCAAATCTTCTGTTGGTGACGCGAGCAGCTCGCCCTTGATGGCCCAGAACTGATCGTCCTCAAACTTCGGCAACTGCCCGGTGCCGAACATCACGTCGTTGCGAACCAGCAGCGGCGGGTTGATCTCGGTGTAGCCGTGCTCATTGGTGTGCAGATCGAGCATGAATTGCCCGATCGCGCGCTCCAGCCGCGCCAAGCCCTTCTTCAGCACGACAAAGCGCGCGCCGGAAAGTTTTGCGGCTGCCTCGAAATCCATGTAGCCGAGCGCGCCGCCGAGATCGTCATGCGGCTTCGGCGCAAAGCCGTAGGTGCGCGCCTTGCCGAACACATGGTGCTGCACATTGCCGTGCTCGTCGGTACCATCTGGCACTTCGTCGAGCGGAAGGTTGGGAATAGCAGACAATTCCTTGAACAGCTCTTCGTCGGCCGTCTTCGCGGCCGCTTCGAGCTCAGGCATTTTCGTCTTGAGCTCGGCAACCTCGGCCATCAGGTTGCCGGCGCGCGCCTCGTCCTTGGCCTTCTTGGCGTCGCCGATTTCCTTGGAGGCCGCGTTGCGCCGCGCCTGCGCCTGCTCGGAGGCGAGGATCGCCGCGCGCCGCCGCTCGTCGATCGCCAGCAATGACGGCGACAACGCCGACAGCCCGCGCCGCTTCAGACCGGCGTCGAAAGCTTGCGGGTTGTCGCGGATGGCTTTGATGTCGTGCATGGCTTATTTCCCGTCATGGCCGGGGATAGCCGTCTGAAGGACGGCGTCGCTTCCGCTCGCCTATGCCCGGCCATCCACGTGTTTCGTGCAAGGTCTGTAAAAGACGTGGATGCCCGGGACAAGCCCGTGTTTTGACCGAAACCGACAATCGGGATGAGCCGTTGTCAGGCGCGGGTTTGTAGCCTGGTTTTCCGGTGCGGTCGATCCAGTCGAGAATGGCGCCAAGCTCGCCTTGCAGGGTGACGGAGAGGTCGCGGCGCGTAGGGCCGGGCGTGATGACGATGCGGTCGATGATTTCACGGACGGCCTCGGCCGCCTCCGCCGCGTCGTCGGGGTGGTCGAGCGCGGCGGTCAGGCGCTCGATCCTGCGACGGTAGGTCTCGGCAATGCCGGGGTGCAGGTCAGGAGCGTCCTGCGGGGCGTCCGATATGCGGGCGGTAAGGCTGTCCTGCCTGGCCTCAAGCTCGGTGAGCCGCTCGGACAGGGTGCGGTGCCAGCCGCCTTGCTCGATGACGCGCACGATCTCGGCGATGGCTTTTCCGGTTTCGGCAAGCTCGCGGCGGGTGGCGTCGGCTGTATTGCGGCGCTCACGGTTGAGCCGATTGGTTTCTTGCGTGTAGGCGCGCATGGCTTCCGCCGCCATTTCCGGGGCCATCATGCGCTCGTGCAGGCCGGTCAGCACGCGGGCTTCCAGCACCTCGCGGGCGATGGTGCGGGCATTGTCACAGCCGTTGCCCAAGACATGGTTGGTGCAGGCGTAGCGATCCTGCCCGCGCCGGGCATAGGAGCCTCCACAACAGCCGCAGAACAACAGGCCGGATAGCAGGGTGCGTGGGCGATGGGTGGCGTTCAATGCGCCATTCTTGGCGAGGCTGCGCTTCGTGCCCTCGCGCGATGCCTCGATCCGGTTCTTGTAGAGCGTCGTCAATTCGTCCTGCCGCGCCTTGGCGGCGTCCCATAGCTCTTGTGGTACGATGCGAAGCTCGGGAGCCTCCGAGCGTATCCATTCGCTCTCGGGATTGAGCCGATACGCAAAATGGCCCGTGTCAGGGTTCTTCAACTTGCGCAGCCGGTTCCAGCGGATCACGCCGACATAGAGTTCGCAATTCAGGATGCCAGAACTGATGATCCGGTTGCCCCTAATCGTGGTGTCGTTCCAGCGCTTGCCGGTCGGACTCAAGATGCCGTCGCGGTTCAAGTCGGCGGCGATGCGTTGTGGCCCCTTGCCGGCGACATATTCGCGGAAGATTCGGCGCACAATCTCGGCCTGCTCAGCGATAATCTGGCGTTCGCCCCGGATCGGCTCGCCGCGCGCGTCGAGTTGGTGGACGACGCGGTAGCCATAGGCATTGCCGCCGCCAATCTTGCCCGCCTCGATGCGCCCCCTGATGCCGCGATGGGTCTTAATGGCGAGGTCTTTGAGAAACAGCGCGTTCATGGTGCCCTTGAGGCCGACATGAAGCTCGTTGATCTCGCCTTCCGACAGGGTGAAGATCGTCACGCCCGCAAAGCGCAGGCGCTTGAAGACGCCCGCCACGTCCTCCTGATCGCGGCTGATGCGGTCCAGTGCTTCGGACAGCACCAGATCGAAGCGGCCCGCCTGCGCGTCGGCCAGTAGCGACTGGATGCCCGAGCGGATGAGCGATGCGCCAGAGATGGCCCGGTCGGAATAGCTATCCACCACGGTCCAGCCCTCGCGCGCGGCGAGCTCGCGGCACTGGCGCAACTGGTCCTCGATGGAAGCGTCACGCTGATTGTCGGAGGAATAGCGGGCATAGAGCGCAACGCGAGGCGTCGGACGGGTGGTCATCGGGGCGATCCTTTCACTCCTTGTCGGCCCCGTCCTCCGTTTCCTCGGACACGATGGGCCTGTTGTCGTTAGTGGCGCGTAGCCGCTCGAAATCCTCACGCGCGATGCGGCGGCCGATGATGCGGGCCAGCGTCAGCGCCACCCGGTCGATCTTGCGCCAAGTCTCCGCGCTCGGCTTCTCGGTATCCGGCTCGCCTTGCGGGCCGATATTGTCATTCGCCGGTTTAAACCGTTCCGGCTCAGTGTCGTCTTCCATGCCGTTTCCCGCACTGTTTTTCGAGACAAACAGGCATGAAGCGGCGACGAAGCCAGAATGAAAAGACCTGATTTCCCTTCGTCGTACGATCGGTGGCAAATACTTGCGAACGGCGGCATTTGCGTAGGTCGCTCCATACGCATCACGTCACTCATGCCGCGCGCTTCAACGGACGTGCGCGCTCGACGCGCTTGCGTTCCTTCGGCGTGTTCATCACTTCCCAAAGATCACTGCGCCGCTGCACGTTGAGCCAGAAGTCGGGGCTGTTGCCGAAGACGCGGGCCAGGATCAAGGCCGTCGCGGCGGTTACGTTCCTGCGGTTGCCGCACAACTCGTTGACGTGCTTGCGCTGAACGCCCATCGCCTCGGCGAGCGCACCCTGCGTCAGGCCCATTGGCTCCATGAACTCTTCGGTCAAAATCTCGCCGACCGTCGCCGGCTTGCGTTTGGTGGTCAGCATGGTCGCCTCGCTCTCATCGGTAACTGTGATCGTCCAGATAAATCCCGTCCGCCTCGCCGCGCTCACCATCCCAGCGGAAAATCAGCCGCCATTGCTGATTGACACGGATCGAATGAAACCCCGCCAGATTGCCGCGCAGCTTCTCGAAGTGATTGCTGGGCGGCACGCGCAAGTCCTGATCGGTCACGGCGTCGTCAATCATCTGGAGTTTTCTGAACAACCGGGTTTCAAGATCGGGCGGGATGTTACGGGAATGGACATCGTCCACGAAGAAAGCCAGCAACCAGCCATCCCGAAAGCCGACGATCATTCCGTTACTCCAACTCAGAGTATGTGTACCACACTATGGCTCACTCTTCAAGTAACCCTGCCTCTCTGCCGCGCCACATCTTCGTCCCGTGATGCGGAGCGCTGCGCGCCGCAATCCGTCTTTGTCTGCTTGGAGAGCCCGGACCGGGGCTGTGGCAGGCGGTCAAGGCCGAAGCCGCAAGGCGGTGGCGCGGTAGCGCCAGCCTTGAGGGCCTAACGCCGATCCGGTTCCCTATCCGGCAAGCGGCAAGACGCTGCCTGCCGCCGGCCACCGCGCAATTCAAGGCATGTTGGCATCGTTGTGCTGGCTAATCATGCGGGCTGAGAATGTGTCGGCGCAGACGCCGCAACGGATGCCATTTACCTTGTTCGCCGCCATCATGATGCCTTGGCCGCGCTGGAGAGGTAGCGCCGGCCGCAAATCACGTTAGCCTGCTCTGATGCGCATTTCGCCTAATATCGGCAGATTCGAATATTTCCGCAAGAAATGCGATGGCCAGCACGACAAGCCATCCCACAATGACCAAAGAAGCCACGGCCGCGGCGGCTATTCTGGCTTTCTCTTTCGGGGCGTAGTCGCGCATTTCGATGCCTCAGCCAGCGGCCTGTTTCCCTATTGTCTCACAGGTTGAATTCCGTGCAATATGCGCGTTGGGCAATCCAGCAGCTAAGGGACGTGAGAGGTCAAGACCATGGCAAAGAAAACCACACTGAGCATTATCAGCAACGGCAAAAAGAAATCGAACGGCGGCATCATAAATGCTCGGTCGAGCGGCAAATACGACCTTGCACTCGGCAAGCGCATTCGGCTGCGCCGAGTCGAGATGAAAATCTCGCAATCGGAACTTGCCGACAAGCTCGGCGTCAGCTTCCAACAGGTGCAGAAATACGAGAAAGGCGTCAACCGGGTTGGCGCTGCTCGTTTGCAGCAGGTCGCCACGGCGCTCGATGTCCCTGTGACGTTTTTCTTTGACGATGACGATCCGGGAAAACGCGCGAGCGATGGCAAGCGTGAGGTCGAGAGCTTGCTGTTTATCGACAGTGCATTCAGCCTGCGGCTGTTGCGGGCTTATGCCTCTGTGAAAAACCAAGCGGTGCAACGCCAGTTTGTGTCGCTGATCGAAAGCATCGCAGCCAACGAATGATTCCGCAGCTTGCTCCGAGCCGGGGGCAACCCATCGCGGCCTGCCATCATCCGCGAGCAGACGAGGTCGTTCTGCCCGCAGCAAGAAGACGAACTGCGCCAGCCTCAACAGAACTCATCGGCCTCGCTTTTTGGACGCCACGATACCGGATCGGCGATCCAGCGATTGATGTCGGATTCGCGCCAGCCTGCGCCGTTGACGCTGATCCTAATCTGGGCCGGGAATGTCCCCTCAGTGATCTTGCGGTAGATGGTCGACCGGGACAGCCCGGTTCGGGAAAGAACGGTTTTCAGGCGGATGATCCGGTCTGGTTCGGGCATGGAAACGCTGCCTCCTGCTGACTGCTCCTGATCCAGACGGAGCAAGCGGTTGCGCGCGCGCAAGAGCATTTTTCCCGTCGTCGTAGCGTGGCGTACAATCGGCGGCAAATACTTGTGATCGGCGCTCATTGCATGTCGCCCATAAGTGCGCAGCGGTTTAGGGACAACGGATTGCATTAAATCAGAGCCCGATCCCTCGTCCTCTGCCGAGGTCGATGCCGTGCGCGAAGGCCAGGTCCCGGCCAAGGCTGCGGCCTGATTCGAACGCGATGCCGAGATCCCGCTTGCGGTTGGCGAGGATGGATTCCAGTTGCGGATCGCGTTCGAGGCTTTTGGCCATGTCGCCCATCGCCGAGCGCGTCGCCTTGTAGCCGGACATGTCGCCAGCCTGATATTGACGCTGGCTGGTGTGGTCGAGCTTCTGCCAGCGCTCCACGAAACGGTCGGCGCGGCGACTCGGATCGGTCCGCAGTTCGGTTTCGAGCTGGAGAGCGCGGATGGCACGGTTGATTTGGCCGCCAGCCGCCTCGCGAACAAGTTCCGGATTCTTCTTGTAGGCGGCTTCGGCGTCGTGCGAGCCATAGGGCCGCACCTCCTCGAAGACCTTGCGGGCCTCCTGCAATTCCTTCACCTGCGCCGGGCTCGCCTTGCCGCCCCGCTCCTGCATATCGAAGATCGCATGCACGGCTCGGGCATGGCGGACGAGCGCCTTGGTGCGGGCTTGGCGCAGCGCCGCTTCAGGACATTCCACCACCTTCCTTTCCGGCGCTTCCCGTTCCGGCCTCCGCGCGCTGCCCGTGCCAGGCACAGCTTCCGCAGACGGGCGCAGGCCATCGAACATGTTGCGCACCCTCTCGGGCACGACCCTGCGCAGGATCTCGGCAACGCGCTCGCCGAAGGTGATCCCGCGCCGCTCGGCATAGCCTTGCGCCGGATCGCGCTGCTCGTAGTCCGAGGCCATGTCCTTGGCCCGGTCACGCGACAGGGTTCGGGTGAGCCGGTCGGGATTGGCAAAATCGTCGCGGCCATAATGCAGCTCCATGCCATCGCGGTGTCGCGACAGGGCGACATAGCTGCCATGGGCATCCATCCCGGGCGTCGCCAGCACATGGATGCGGTCCACAGTCATACCCTGCGCCTTGTGGATCGTCGCCGCATAGCCATGGTCGATGCGATTGTAGTCCTTGAGGTCGAAATGCACGGATCGGCCATCGTCGGTCTGAATGGTCATGGACCGCGCGCTTACCTGTTCGATGGTGCCGAGGGTGCCGTTCTTCACGCCAAGGCCGCGTTCGTTCTGCAGGAACATGACGCGATCCCCGCTAGCAAAACTCCTCGCGCCGTGCTCGACCGTCACACGCACCTCATTGCCTAGATCACCGGCGACCCGCATCCGTTCGCGCGCAGCCTCGTTGAGCACGCGCACCTCGTCATTGGTATGGGTGAGGATGATCCGGCTCCGATCCGGTGATGCCTGCCGGTCGCGGTCCCAGCGGTCGATCAGATCACCGCGCGCCTGCTCGCGTGTTTGGGCCTCATGCACCATGCCGTGGGAGCGATAGGCTTCCAGCGCGTTGCCGGTTTTGCCATTGGCGAGATCACGTGTGGCGTCCCGCTGCCAGTCCTCCCGCTGACGGCGCACCTCGCCGATCTCCGCACCGCCATGGCGCTCATGGATCGACCGGAACGCCGCGCCCGCTTCTATTGCTTGCAACTGCTT